>NZ_CP058649.1:5005000-5315465 GCF_018141445.1 Vallitalea pronyensis
TATGATTATATGGAGACATTCGTGGAAGTCCTATTGATTTATAACAGCTCTTTTCTTATAATGAATGTAAGTAATATTCCCATTAATTGCACGCAAAAAAAGGAGATGATGTATTTTTATGAATACTGTTCAAACAAACAGTAAAAAAGTATCCACATTTCGATATGCCTTAGGTATGCTTGGACTGCAAATACCCAGTCAGGCATTTACCGTCTACTTAACCTTTTATTATGTAGAAACCCTTAACCTGGCTGTAGGCTTGGCAGCTATCGGTCGAACCATTTTCTCCATATGGGATGCTGTTGACAATGTCTTATTTGGTTATCTATCCGACAATACCCGAACAAAATGGGGTAGACGAAGGCCATGGTTAATGTTAGCTCTCCCTTTTTATCTGCTGTTTTTTGTTCTTGTGTATACGGTACCCGATGCCTTTTCTAGTGGTAATCGGTTGTTTTGGTATTTTACCGTTATCATATTCTTATATGAAACATTTGCCACCATCTTATGGGGTAACTATGGTGCACTATTTCCTGAACTGTTTCATGGCAAAAGAAAGCGTGCCCGTGCCAGCGGTTTAAAGCAAATCTTCACCATCATTGGTACGGTTATTGGTATCGTACTCACACCAATGGTTTATAAAGCCATCGGTTTTACATGGATGGCTATTGTATTCGGTGTGGTAGGTTGTAGTATACTTTTCTATTCTGTACTTGGCAGTCACGAAAACCTAGCGCTTGCTAAAAGTCCAAAATTGCCTTTCCTTAAGGCATTTCAAGAAACATTACAAAATAAGTCTTTTTGGCTGTACTCTTTAGCCTATACCTTTATTCAGCTGGTGTTTGGTTTATTATTAGCTGGACTACCTTTCTACGCAAAATACGCCTTAAAACTGGATGATGCTAAAACAACCCTACTCACAGCGTCTGTTTTTGCCATAGCCGTTCCATCTGTTTTTGTCTGGATGAAACTCATTCATAAATGGGGGGCTTCCAAGACATGGCTTGTGGGTATTGTCGTCATGGGTATAAGCATTATACCTTTAGCTTTTGCCAATGATTTATATTCTGGAATCATAGCGGGTATGATACTGGGACTTGGGTATTGCAGTGTTCTTGTAGCAGGTGAAGTGGTTACTTCTGAAATCATTGATCGGGATGCCAAGAAAACAGGTGCACGTCGGGAGGGTATTTACCTAAGTGTCTATGGGTTTATCATCCGTATAAGCGGTGTATTTCAGGGGGGTGCCTTCGCATTAATCGGTATTCTCTTTGGTTATAAAAATGGAGACAACCCCGGTGCGAATCCAGGTCTTGCCTTTAAGTTCTTAATCGTCGGCTTACCCTTAATGGCCTTATCCATCGCTTTTATCATTGGTATGTTTTATAAAAAATCCATGGATACCATAGATGATGAGCACGATGACCCTACATCTTATAAGGAGGTTAGTTGATGAATAAACGTTATTTAATTATTAACGGAGACGATTTTGGCATGTGCCATGGTGCAAATGAAGCCATCATGAACATGTATCACGATAAGGTCATATCTTCCGCATCTGTCATGGTAGTATGCCCTTGGTTTGAAGAAGCTGCTGCATTTTTACGTGAACATCCCGAATGCGATATTGGCTTACACCTTACGTTCACCAGCGAGTGGAAAAAGTATAAGTGGGGGCCAATTAGTCAGAGGGATACATCATCACTTATGGATAAAGCCGGCTACTTTTATACGGATTGTATGGCATTTGAAACTAACAGTAACCAAGAACACGTTATGCATGAGATGGAAGCCCAGATACATAAAGCAACCCAAGCAGGTATTACACTGAATAATATCGATAATCATATGGGCAGTCTATACGGTTTAATGACAGGTAAGAGTTATCTCCCCCATGTGTTCTCCAAGTGCGGTGATTTACAGCTTGGATTTCGTTTTCCAAAACACCTACCGGATACAAGACAGAATAATACCTCTCCTACCATGGTTCAGAACATGGAACGTTTATGTGCATTAGCCCAACATAAAGGGGTGCCACTCATTGATCATTTGGTGGAATATCCTTTCCATATGCAAGAGCATGAAACCTATGCATCTTTAAAAGAGATGGTCATTGATAAGATAAGACACCTAAAACCTGGTATCTCTGAACTCTATATTCATCCTTCTATACCATGTAACGAAATTAAACACATTAATCCTTCATGGGAAAAACGTGTCATGGAATACCGTTTGTTTTATGAAGAGGCGTTATGGAATACCATTGACCGAGAAGGTATTGAAGTCATTGGCTGGGGAGATCTCAATACGATAATATAGTACGTATAACAATACTTTACTATAAAAAATAGATAGGGAATATCGATACTATGATTCATTTCCTATCTATAAAGTTTATAAGATTTTATGATGATTGAATGAAACGTCTCAAAATATTTGTAGGAAAATAACGTTGGTTATACAAAATCACAAAAGCTAATATAGCTTCTATGATGCCTATTACAAAGTAAATAACATGTAAAATATTTATTGCGTCTAACATAATACATTGAACGATAATCCATAGTACCAAAATCCAACTCATAACATTACTTACATAACTACCATATTTAAACCTGTACAATGCAATTGCACTTAAAACATTACCCATACCTATAACTACAAATAAAAATATACCTGGTATTAGGAAGTTTGTAAAAGGTGAACTTTTTAATGCTTCTGTGGTCATACCCATAGGATTATTTGGACTTAATATAGCACCTAATCCTCCAGCCATTGCACCAATACCAACAAAAAGATGTAATCCAATTAATATACGATGTGCTTTTCTCATATGGCAACCCCTTTTTAGCCTTTTGATATAGCATAACATATATTTATAACTTTGTGTATTATAGAAATGAAATAACTAGTATAGGGGAATACAAGCAAACTATTTCAACAATAAACTATTTTTTGACATCCAATGATAATTTTGATATACTGATAAAGATAAAAAACAAGGAGTATTACAATGGAAAATTTACTTATGCATTCTATAATTTTAGACCGTCTTCCAATTGTAGTGTCTGGTGAAATATTCACTTTCGACATGATACAGGATAAGTGCGTCTAAATTTAATAGTAATGGTATAAGTAAGTTAGAATAACCTATTTAAATAAATGTGCTCAGGTGACTAAGTTACCTGAGCTTTTGCGTGTATATAATTATTTTATTTCAGATATTTCTTATGCTTATCTATGGCCATTACTGATCTAGTTTACATGAGCTTATCCGTACAATGCTAATCCTTGTTACACGAACCCTTATGGAGGAATATATGATGAATTATTTACAACAATTAAAAAGAAATGTCTCTAAAAATTATGTGTTTACTTTTTTAAATAGCTTTAATGTGACCAGGGGAATATGGATGTTGTATCTTGCATTCCGTGGTCTAAGCTTAATTGAAATTGGACTAATGGAATCCGTTTACCATATCACGTCATTTACCATGGAAATACCAACAGGTATGGTAGCTGATGTTTTTGGAAGGAAAATGTCGAGAGCTCTTGGTCGACTATGTTTTATTATTAGTACATGTGCTATGTTACTTGGCTTTAATAGCCTTGTATTCGGTATAAGTTTTGCTTTATCGGCTATTGGCAACAACTTAGAATCTGGTGCAGGTGATGCATTAATCTACGACTCCTTAAAGGCATTAAAGGAAGAAAATACCTTTATGCGTATAAAAGGTAAAGAAGAAATCTTCTTTCAATGTGCCAGTTCTGCTGCATTAATTATAGGAGGATTTCTTGGTACCATTAATTATACGTATGTGTATTTCGTAGCTTTAGCTTTCGGTATCATGACCTTTATTCAAAGTCTTACCTTCACGGAGCCAATCATTGAGAAAAAAAACCTACATGTTAGCAAACGCAAGATATTCATTAACCAATTTATCACCAGTGTAAGGATTATTCGTCATGATTTTCGCATTGCTTTTTTAATCCTAGCTGTTGAAGTCTGTTCTACGTTTATTACAACGGTGTTCTTTTATGTACAGAACTACATGAAATCAGTTGGTAGAAATGAATTACAAATTGGGCTTATTCTTGCTTTAGGCGGATTGGTGGCAGCCTTTGCAGCTACTTATACCTATAAGATTGAAAAACGTGTTGGCTTTAAAGGACTGTTTATAATTTTACCTCTGTCCTTACTTGTTTGTTTCTGGGGTCTCACATTTAAAGGTTACACCGAGTTATTTCTTATTCTTATATTGGCCATCGATTCCATTTTCTTTGTCTCAACAAGTGATTACATCAACCGGTTGATACCCAGTGAACAGCGAGCCACCATCTTATCCTTTCAAAGTATGGCTTTTAGTCTATTCATGATTATACTATTTCCGATTATCGGTAAACTGGGTGATTTATATGGATTACTTCATGCTTTCCGTATAATTGCCATCGTAGCTTCGATTATCTTAATTGCTATTATGAGCTTTACGTTGTGCAATAAAAAAATGGTCATCAATTGTAACGATAACAATCATTAAACAATGACGGATATGTAAAATGACACATGAATTATTCAGGAAATACTGGTGCATAAATCACTGGCTTACATATAATAGTTATGAAGAGGGGTGATTTATGTGTTAGCCTATTACAAAAACCTCATGCTCTATCTCTTATATGAACATCTTTCAAAACATAAGATAAGCGTGCAGGAAACTTCAGATTGGAAAGACTATATGGATCAAGATTATCATGTTGCTCTTAAGTATCCCAGTGATTGGCAAAAAAACTCAAAATACAGCTTTAGATATGGTAATGAAGATGGCTTTTTTAGCTTTGATGCCATAACAGGTGATGATCTATCCCTTGATCAGGTAACAGAGCTTGATGCCTATCACGCGGGTAATCCCTATGGATCAAAACCTCAAATTGTTCAGAAAGTCATTCAGCATCAACAAGCCCGATTAATCCTTCCATCACAAGATCAGCCTGCCATCACAGCTAACCAAGCGGGTTTGATTGTGACTTATCCAAGGCCCATCCAGTTAGCAGGTGTTGAGTACCGTTATTTTATTTTGTGGGCCCACAAAGACTATATTTTACCTATCAGTCAAACGATCACATTTATATAAAAGGAGCTATCCATGAAAACCTTTATGTCTTCATGGATGAGCTCCTTCTTATTCATCACCATTAACAAGCAATCACCATCATGAACCTCTTATATCTACGCTACTATGGCTCAGAAATAACTTTCACTTGCACAACACCTTTTTTTCGGCACAAGTCTTGAACAACTTTGGTGCTCTGGATGTATTTAGGTATATCTACGGAATAGATGGTTTTCGTACACATGTTTTCTTCCGTAATGGTTGCTGCTTCACCTTTATCATCACCTACAACTTGAATAAATCGTATATTATTCACGCCTATATTTTTCATGTTGAAATATTTTTGAATGCGTTTCATAAAATCTCTATCCCCGAGATATTCAATTTCTAAATCAATGGTTTGCACCTTTTCAATAAACCGATCTTCAACTTTTTTAAGAATAACAAGTGATATAAATACCCCTATGGTTGATACAGCTGTAATTAAATACATACCATGTCCAACTGCAAGACCAATACAAGCAACAACCCATACAGACGCAGCTGTTGTTAAGCCTTTTACCAACCCTTTTTCTCGAATAATGGTTCCGGCTCCTAGAAAACCAACCCCTGTAATAACCTGTGCACCCATACGCCCAACATCTGATTTTAACGCATTCTCCAGTTCTGGATATTGCTGAATGTAGGCAATGGTATTGATGATATTCTGTTCTTGTATAATGGAAACAACTGCTGCTCCTACACAGACAAGAATGTGTGTTCTAAAACCTGCAGGGCGATTGGTCATCTGCCGTTCATAACCAATGAGCCCACCTACTAGAATGGCAACAACAACTCTTATTATAATTTCATACTCTTGCATATATTCATCCTTTCTACGGTACTTATCTATTGTTTTTTCACCTTATCTTTATATAAAACACCTTCATTCATCACCTATTTTCTATGGTAATGAAGACGTTCATAGTAAGTTAAGTTATCTAATAGTTTCTACTAGATAGTATATGATTAAACCACAAAAGATAAGAACATGATTCTTTTACACAGACCTTCTAAAGCCGCTGTATAAAAAATGGTGTTCAGCTCCTTTGTGGTTTTACCTGGTATACAATAATTATATACACTTTTCATATTTTTTCAATATTAAATTCAAATTTTTTATGAATATTTTACGGAAAAGGCCTGAATGTTGAGAACTGTATACTTATCATACTATATATTCTAAGGATTTTTTGCTATCTTATGCCATTAACGGCCATTCAATACGAAATGTTACGCCATGCTCTTCATTCATAGCATAAATTTCACCTTCACTTATCCGAACAAGACGTTTCACGATGTATAACCCAAGACCACTTTGGCCATTTTTACCTTTTTTGAACATTTTAAAGATATTTTCCATATGATCAATGGGTTCACCATCATTATAAAATGCTAGCACTGCTTTTTCTCCATCTTGTGTTAAGCTGATCTTAATGGAAGCATCTGCATAACGTATCTGATTACTCATGATATTTTCCACAATGATTTTTATTTGGTTATAGTCTGCTGAAATAAAAGCATCCTGTAACTGTACATCTGTTTGTATATCCCCCATCTTAACAACCATGTTATCTAACACATCCTGAATAGGGTCTTTAAGATTGATAGGTGTCGTATGTTTAATCTCTGTATCAAAATAGTCTAACCGTTGAATATAGAGCAGGTTCTTAACCAATTTTTCTAAACGACTGCACTCTTCATCAATAACGTCCAAAGAAGCCTCTGAAGTGCCCTTAGGGTATAGCCCTCGTTTTATGGCATCCACATAACTCTGAATAATCATAATGGGCGTTTTTAATTCGTGGGATATGGAGTGTAATTTTAACTTCTGCTCTTCATCATAACTCAATAAGTCTTTTCGCATTTCTTCAATGGTTTGGGCTAAAAAACCAATTTCATCTTGCCGGTTAATGGTAATGGGTATATCAAACTTGCGATTGGAGATGCGCTTAACAGATTTTGACAGTTGGTTAAGGGGTAACGTTAAATACCTGGATAGAATAAAAAACACAGCTAACGTAGCAATTGCTGTAATAATCAAAACGATACCCAGTTGGATATACAATTGTTGTTCTAAACTATTATCAAGAGGTGCCCATCGAAGGGCAACTTTGTAAAACGTATTATTAGCTGAAACTTTTGATAACGCATTTAATCTGTCTCTTACTGGCTTATTGGGTGCCTTCAAGCGCTCATCCTTTTGAGGATCAAACATGTTTGTTGATTCCAGCAAGGGCCTACCTTTTAAAATGGATAGATAAGGTATGATCTTCATAAGTGATGGATTGGGCATTTTTCTAGGGGTCGTATGAATGGTAATGACATAAAACAAACGTCGTCCATTGACAGTCATACTGTATCTTTTTGATGCCTCATCTTGAGCCAGTAGATTCTCCTCCATTTTTTTCAAAACATCTTCTGTGATGCTGTTATCATGCCTGTTACGTGGTTTTCGCACCAGCTTTCCTTTATCCACGACCCAGTATAATTGTTCAATACTTCTGATGTCTTCATCATTATTTTCTATAAACGCATCAATATCTGTAATTTCCTTATTGGTATCGGTGTCCGCTTCAAGGACTTTGTAGATATCTTCATAGTAGTAGTTTTGAAAAGCTTGGATAAGTAAGGTGTAACTGATTAAAGAAAAAAACAAAATCACACCAATAAAGGTCACCATGAGTTTAAAATTAAGGGATTTACCTTTCATTCTTCACACCACCTGTAACCATAGCCATAAATTGTTTCTATGCGCAATTCAGGAAGTTTCTTTCGTACACGTCTCACTAAATCATCCACAACCCGGTCACTACCATAGTAGTCTTCTCCCCATATACCATTAAGTAAAAATTCTCTGGACATGGCATTGTTTTTATTGCGTATAATCGTGCACAAAAAATCAAATTCTTTTGACGTTAATTCAATGTGTCTATCCCCTTCAAATAACATTCTTTTATCAAAATCAATGTGGTATTTGTTATGAATAAGCTGATGGTGAGTTTCACTGGACTTATAAACCCGTTTCAACAATTTTCTTGCTCGAATAATCAGTTCCATGGGTAAAAAAGGTTTTGATATATAATCATCACTACCCATCTGTAAGCCTGTTATCACATCAAGATCCGTGTCTCTAGCGGATATAAAAATAACAGGCATGTTCTCATTATGCTCTTTTATGCGTTTAATCAATGCATACCCATCTGTATCTGGAAGCATAATGTCCAGTATCCATAGATGTACATCATCTTCTAAACATGGCTCTACCTCAGCACCTGTTAAAAAACTCTGCACATCATAACCTTCATTCTTTAAATATAACACCAAGATATCATTGAGGTTTTTTTCATCTTCGACTAGATTGACCTTATACATGGCTTCCCCTACTTTCTTCTCTTTCCATACATGATGCCTGATTGACTTTTACATACGCTAAAGTATGCATTAAATGTCCATGGTCATCTAACACATACCCCTTATTGTTCTTATCGCCATCTATATGGATGAGACTGTCTCTTACGTACAGTATAGTTGCATAATATGGAAGAAATATCACCATATTATGTGAAATTATGTGATGTAAAAATACATACATGTCTGTGACCCTGCCTTTAAGTATAGAGACGTTGATAGGTTTTAGGTGTCATGCCTTCTATTTTCTTAAAATTAGAGCAGTAGTAACTGGTACTTTCATAGCCCACCTGTCTGGCTACATCTTCTATTTTAATGTGCTTTTGTTGATTCATGATGGCTTTGCTATGATTGATTCGAATCTTTGTAATGTACTCAAAGGGCCGCATAGACAAGGTGTTTTTGAACAGGATACACAAGTGCTGAGGTGTAACCTTTAATAGCCCTGCCAACTCTTCCAATGTTAAAGGTTCCTGATAATGATGGTTAATGTATTCAATGACTGGCTGTATACGGCTATGGGGTGATGCTTGTTCACTTGACCGGCCATCAAACCGATATTTAATGATATCCATCAAGATGGCATAAGCGATGCTTGAGCAGGTATAATTTTTCATGTAGTCAGTGGTTTGAAGCACAGCAATGGCTTTTCTTATTTTTCCTAATAGGATGTCCGATTGGCGCATCAGGTATACACCTGATTCTGTAAACCCGTGATTGCATAAGGTGTCCATAACCATGGTGCCATTAAAACTTATAAAATCCACCAACCAAGTGTCTGTCTTCTTTTTATACTCATGGATTTCATGGGGGTATAGGAGCATACCCGAATCCTTTTTTACCACGTGTTGTTTGTTATTGACATATAAAATACCTTCACCATGATAACACTGTATCCACTGATAAGCCCAATAGCCTTGAGGCCGAATAATGTGCTCTTGTTCATGTTCACTCCCTATATCTTCAATGTATATAGGCAAGGCTTTTTCATTTTCATTTAATACCGTGAATATCATTGTCTCCATTTTTTTCACATCCCTAATCGATTTCAGCCTTGTTTCATTGGGCACTCTCTTGCACCTTATGATTCATTATATCAAATCTTATGATTAGATGCTATGATGAATCCTATCCTATAGGGTAACGTGTATTCCTGCAAATGATAGGCTCATGTCCACAAAAAGGCTATGAACCTTGCTGTCTATCTACCAAGTAAATAGACAGCCGGTTACATAGCCTACCCATTAAACGGAATCAATTTTAGAAAGCCATAATGGTAATTTGGGCATAAAAGCGTTATTTCCATAATCCACAAAATCCAAGCACTGCTTTACAAGCTCCTCTTTTGGTTGCTGCAATAATTCATGTTTGTAGGCCTTGTTACAATAAGTGTCCAACGCTTTTACAACTGCTGATTGCATCAAAGACCACATCCTATCAGCATCTAGAATCTGAACGCGTCCATAAGGACCCCCTACAGATGTTATATGATATCTTGACGCTATGGACATCAGACTTTTGACTAAATCACTGTTATCTCTAGGGCAATCAATGGTTACACTATCCAATTGATAATGCATCATATGCCCATATAATAAGCTTAACATATCACGTTCACCAACTAACTCACTTAGGTGTTCAGGTCGGCTTACATCATGGATTAAATAACTATCACCTTGAATGGACGTTATAAGTCCTTTCCTCCTTAAATGGGATAGCCATAAGGCCTCACTTCTTAACTGGCGATTGTCATAGTTTTTATAGATTTCTTGTAGAACAGGAATATCTTTCTCTGTAGCTTCTACACCAGCGGCCTTGGTAATATCCATTTTGTTCAGATCAGCTCTGGTCACAGTCATTTGATGCTGCATGCCTGCTATGTCCCAACCATAGTTTTTATAGCGAAAACGATCGCCTCCTAACCATGATATAGGATAGCCTTGGTCCCTCATCTTTTGATTTACCTGCTGCAACATAGCTGTCATGATACCTTTGCCACGATAAGCTTTGTCAACAGCAACAGAACCAATACCTGCCATGGTAAAATGAATGACTTCTTCATGTAGGGTACACTGCATAGGCATTGGGTAAATACCAATGCTGGCAACAATCTGACCTTTATCTTTCATGATATAATTGTAACCAATTCGTTCGTCAGACATGGTATCCATAGTTTCGTAGATGTTACCTACATGTTTAATGAACCAATTCTCTTCTTCTTTTTCAAAAGCTTTGTTAATGAACCGAAGAAGCTCTTCATAATCATCTCTCGTACACGGCTTCAATGTCTTTTCCATCTTAAGCCCCCCATTTCTCTTATGTTTTCGTCATATCCCTTTCAATAATAGCTATACAACCCCTATTATAAGTCTATCCTTGATATGGTGCAATAACTTAAACGAATCCTTTATTATTTTATACGATGATGACATTATAAGAGATGAATTGAAGACTCCATTATGCACTCTCTTTACTCCCCATAAATTGACTATTGTATAATTCTGCATAAAAACCATTCTGAGCAATTAACCCTTGATGGGTTCCTTTTTCGATGATATCCCCTTCATTCATGACCAAAATCACATCTGCATCCCTGATGGTTGACAAACGATGGGCAATGACAAAGCTGGTACGTCCTTTCATAAGGGTCTGCATGGCTTTCTGTATATAGACTTCGGTCCTTGTGTCCACGCTGCTAGTGGCTTCATCCAGTATGAGTATAGCAGGGTCAGCTAGTATAGCCCTTGCAATGGTTAATAATTGCTTTTGACCTTGAGATATATTACTTGCTTCCTCATTCAGGATGGTATCGTATCCATCTGGTAATGTCCTGATAAAATGATCCGCATGAGCCGCTTTTGCAGCATCTATAATTTCCTGTTCTGTAGCATCCATGTTGCCATAGGCAATGTTTTCACCAATTGTGCCATTAAACAACCATGTATCTTGAAGCACCATACCAAATAATTGCCTTAGATGACTACGTTTTAGCTTGGTAATATCTGTTCCATCCACGGTAATTTTTCCACTGTCCAACTCATAAAACCGCATCAATAAATTCACCAATGTTGTTTTTCCTGCACCTGTTGGACCTACAATAGCCACTGTTTGGCCTGCATGCACATCTAATTGCATGTTATTGATCAACGGCACTTCTTTTTTATAACCGAAATCCACTTCCTTAAACGCCACGTTACCTTTGGGTTCATTAATTTGGGATGGTATGGATGTATCTGGAATTTCTTCCTCTTCATCAAGGAGTTCAAATACACGTTCTGCAGATGCTATGGTTGACTGAATAATATTGGCCATGTTAGCTGTCTGTACGATAGGCTGGCTAAATTGCCTGGAATACTGTATGAAAGCTTGAATATCCCCTAGTTTAATGGCATTTCTAATCATCAGAATACCACCGGTTATACAGACAAACACATAGCCTAAGTTATTGACAAAGGTCATCATGGGCATGATAATACCCGATATAAATTGTGCTTTCCAACCAGCCTCATAGAGTTCCTCATTGATGGCATCAAACCGCTCCATGGCTTTTTCTTCATAACCAAATGCTTTTACAATTTTGTGACCTGTGTACATCTCTTCCACATGTCCATTCAATGCACCAATATTCTTTTGTTGGCTTTTAAAGTAAGCTTGTGATCGCTTCGCTACACCTTTGGTGATAAAAACACTAAGGGGTAAGGTGACCAAAGCAATTAATGTCATAAGAGGACTAATGGATAACATCATGACCAGTACACCAAGTATGGTTATGACAGCGGATATAAGCTGTGTTACGCTTTGTTGCAAAGCGTTACTCATGTTGTCAATATCATTGGTAACACGACTCAATATTTCTCCATGGGTGTAGGCATCATAGTAACGCAACGGTAACCGTTCTAACTTCTCACTGACTTCTTGTCGTATATTAAAAATGGTTTTTTGTGTCACATTAACCATGATGTATTGTCGAATGTAATTAAAAATAGCGCTGATGACATACAGTCCAACCAGTAAGATTAACACATTACCTATGGCTTGAAAATCAATGGGGTCTTGCACACCATTTCTCAATGCTAAGTAACCCTCATACAGAATAGTCGTGGCATTTCCCAGTATTTTAGGTGCAACAACAGTGAATAGTGTACCCAGTATGGTAAAGAGTACAACAATCATCAGTTTCACCCGTTGATATTTTAAATAACCTAATAAGCGTTTGAGAGTTCCTTTAAAGTTTTTAGCTTTCTCAACGGGCATGGACATACCATGACCTCTTCCTGGACCGTGCCCAAACATTTTTTTATTATTTTCTTGTTTACCCATTATGCCAACTCCTCCTCTGATAGCTGTGATCGTACAATTTGCTCATAGACCTCACAGGAACTTAGCAATTCTTCATGTGTGCCCATACCAACCATAACACCATCATCCAGCACAATAATACGATCTGCATCCATGACTGTTGTTACCCGTTGAGCAACAATTAACACTGTACCCTCTGTCACTTCTTGTTTGAGGGCTTTTCTAAGCTTAGCATCTGTCTTAAAATCAAGGGCAGAAAAGCTATCATCAAATATATAAATCTCAGGTTTCTTAACCAATGCTCTGGCAATGGATAAACGCTGCTTTTGTCCACCGGATAGATTGGTACCGCCTTGGGCAATAACAGCATCATAGCCGTCATCCATTTGCTCAATAAACTCCGTTGCTTGGGCTATGGTTGCAGCATGTTTTATGTCTTCATCAGAAGCATTCTCACTACCAAAACGAATATTCTCAGCAATGGTACCGCTAAATAAAACAGCTTTTTGAGGCACAAGCCCAATCTTTTCACGTAAAGCTTTTTGTGTCATGTGACGAATATCCATACCATCAACCATAATGGCACCTTGTGTAGCATCGTAAAACCGAGCTAATAAATGAATCAACGTTGATTTACCAGAACCTGTTCCGCCAATGATGGCAGTCACTTCACCAGGCTTTGCTTGAAAGCTGATATCTTGGAGTGCATGACCTTCTGCACCTTGGAAACCAAAGGTCACATGATCAAAGGTCACGTAGCCTTTTTTTGTATGGGTGTTTTGAGGGTTTACAGGGTCTTTAATGGGTGTTTCCATGGACAATACTTCTTGAATTCTTGTAGCCGATGCAGATGCTCTTGGTACCATAATAAATACCATGGTTAACATAATAAGGGCAAACATGATCAAACTCACATACTGAATATAGGCCATTAAATCCCCGACTAACATGGACCCTTCATTGACTTTAAATGCGCCAGCCCATACGATAACAATGGTGGTTAAACTAAATAGTAAGGTTAAAAGTGGCTGTAACAGAGCCATCATTTTATTCACACGCTTTGTGGTGTCCGTTAAATCTTGATTGGCTTTTTGAAAGCGACTCTTTTCATAGGTGGTTTTATTGAATGCACGGATTACACGAATGCCTGTTAAGCGTTCTCTTAAAACCAGATTGAGTCGATCCAATTTTTTTTGAATGGATTTGAATAAGGGTAAACTTTTACTGGCTAGAATACCAATGACAATGGCTAATACCACAATAACACCTACTAGGGTAACCGATAAATTAGGATTACGCGTAATGGCCATGATGATACCGCCAATAGCCATTATAGGTGCCATAACAAATATACGAAGCAACATCACCAATACATTCTGCACCTGAGTAATATCATTGGTTGTTCGGGTAATCAGAGATGATGTACCCATGTGATCGAACTCTTGTAAAGAGTACCCTTCCACTTTTTGAAATACTTGCTGACGGAGATTCCTACCAAAACCATTAGCTACTTTGGATGATAAATATCTGGAATAGACAGAACATGCCCCGCCTATACCAGCAACAGCAAGCATGATAGCACCCATTCTAAGAATATAAGCCATGTCTTCATTGACAATACCTACATCCACAATTTTAGCCATTATTGTTGGCAAAAACAGCTCTGTAAATGTCTGCATAAACGTAAAAATAAGTATAACAATAACGGCTATTTTATAAGGTTTAATCCCTTTAAATAACTTAATCATGACAATTCCCCTTTCCGATTAACTCAGTTTCTCTAAAATTTTCTCCATCTCATTAAAATGGTACGTTAAAGCGCTTACTTCTTCATCGGATAAGACCTGTAATTTTTCTAACATTTTTGCCTTCATGGCCTGCTTCTCTTCTTCCATGTAGCTACGGCCCTTCTGAGTCATAAATATTGTAATCATACGACGGTCTTCCTCATTATGCTTTCTTTCTACAAACCCAGCTTCAATCAGTCGATTGATCATCTTGGTGAGGTTTGGCTTGGATATATAGAGTGCCTCCCCGTAATATTTCATTGGCATACCATCTGCCTCTGCTATTAATCTTAACAATTGCATCTTGTGTATGTTTTTCTTTAAGTGCATGCCTTTAAAAAATTTTCGATGCACTAAAGGCATGAACGTAAATATTTTCTTCACTAATGTATCGCGCTCTGCATTCATTTTACTTCTCCTTTCAAAAATAACATGGTTATAAATAGTTAGCCTGTATAATAATTATTTAACATAATATTTATACAAAACAATTGTTATACTCAATAACTATTATACAAAACCACTATCTGTTTTGTCAACACTATTTAAATCTTTTATTTTATCAACTATATATAATAAATAAACCTGAGCCTAGAAGAGCGTAAAAAAAATAAAACCCTTTCAGGTTTTATATGATCTAGAGTAGACATTTACCAGGTTACATCTTTAAAATTAAGCTCTGTATAGACTTGAATGCCTTTTTGAGCCAGTAAGGCTGCCGTGAACCCATTACCTTCAATGAGATGACCAGTGAATGTACCATCATAAACGATGCCGTAGCCACAAGAAGGGCTTCTTGTTTGTAAGATTGCCCGCTCTATCTCTAATACTTTGGCCATCTCCCAAGTCTTCTCTGCTCCTTTAATAAAAGCATCAGTCAAATCCTCCCCATCTTCTGTAAGGATTTTTATTTTTCCATCCACCTTAATCATCTCACAGCATTTCCTTGGTATGGTTAAACCGGCAAGTACTTCAGGGCAGACAGGAATTGCTTTACCATCTTCAACGAGTTGCTTAATCTGTTGATGACAACTATTGCTGCCATTGTAACGACAATTAATCCCTGCAAGACATGCACTTACTAAAACCATCGTATTTCCTCCTCACCAGTTAACATCATCTATTTTAACCATTAAAAATACCCAGCAACACAATGCTTGTGTACTAGGTATTTTAACATGCTCCTTTTTACGCGTCAATGACCGTTTTTAACCTTTAATGCCAGAAGTAACGGACATGGCTTTTTCTACTTTATCTGAAAATAGAATATACATAATGATAACAGGGGTACTTGCAATGACTAATGTAGCGCCTGTTGGACCCCATTGGGTAGAAAATTGCCCCATAAAGGTTGAAAGACCAAGAGGTAATGTTTTTAATTCAGGGTCTTGAAGCAACAACAGTGCCAATGTAAATTCATTCCAGAATTGCATAAATTGATAGATCACCAAAGCAGCAATACTGGGTTTCATTAACGGTAATATAATGCTGTAATAGGTTCTAAAAATACTTGCTCCATCCATAAATGCAGATTCTTCTAGTTCAATGGGCAGTCCGCGATAGAAACCATACAGTACAAGGATGGAAAAAGGCAGCCCCATTGCGATGTACGGTATAATAACAGACCATAATGAACCTGTTAAGTTAAGGCGGTTGACCTGTAAGATTAATGGAATGATATAGACCTGAACAGGTACAAACATACCAAGTATAACATATAAACGTAAATGTGATGCTATTTTGAACTTCATCCTTGCAATGGCATAGCCAAACAGTAAAGCAACTGTAATACCAATGAACATAGCAATGAACGCTACCACTAAACTGTTTTTAAAATAAAGGGGCAGATCAAATTCTGTCATGGCCCTGACGTAATTCTCTAACCGCCATACCTTGGGAAAACCATAGGGATTCGTAGACAATATTTCTTCATTATCTTTAAAGGAATACAACAGCAGCCAAAAAAGAGGATACAATGAAACAGCTGAATAAATAACCAATAAACCATATTTAAGAACCGATAATATTTTTTTCAAAAGTCATCCCCTCCTTTACACTTCAAATGATTTTCTATGGAAGATTTTTTCCACAACAAACATCACCACAACACATTGTAACAATAAGATCACAGCCGTTGACGCTGCAAATCCATTGTTGTTTAATGAGAAAATGCCTTTGTATACCATGAGCGGCATGGTGTAGCTTGCATTGCCTGGCCCGCCTTTTGTCATGATATAAATGGCTTCAAAGGCCCTGAATCCCCAAGTAAGTGTTAATGTTAAACAGATCTTATAGGTTTCTGACATCATGGGAAGGGTCACTTTTGTAAATTTCTTCCAAGCATTGGCACCGTCCACTTGAGCCGCTTCAAAATAGGTTTCAGGTATAGCGCGTAGTCCAGCGTAGATAAGAATTAAATGATAACCCATACCTTTCCACGCATCTACAAAAGCAACAGCATAAATAGCTGTATTGTTCTCAAATAACCAAGATTGTTGATAATCAATACCTAAGGATTCAAATACTTTGTTAAGCAAACCGAATTCAGCGTGATAAATGGCTATCCATAACTGTGACACAACCGTGATGGATAATACCACAGGGATAAAATATGCTGTTCTAAAAAACTTTCTAAATCTTAGGCGTTTTGAATTGAGTATATTTGCAATGATTGAGGCAATTCCTATTTGATAAATGGCTATAAAAGCTGAATATTTTAAGCCATTATAAAAAGATACTTTCAGGTCTTTTGATTCAAACACCTTTTTAAAATTCTCAAGACCTATATATTCAGGTATGTTTAATCCATCCCATTTAAAAAAACTCATAACAAAAGTTTGTAAAACGGGGTAGACAATGACGGTTGTATAGATGAGTAATAAAGGAACCGTAAAAATCAAAAATGCTTTTTTATTCTTAAAAAAACTATTCAATTTTATCTCCTTTCTATTCTTGAACGCATGATACTGGCAATAAAGTACACGACTGCACACTCTATTGCCAGTACAAGTATATGTCATTTAACGATTTGCTTTTATTACTTTATCCATATCCGCAATAAACTCTTCAACGGTTATACCACCTGACAAGAGTGCCTGATGATTATCATTGAGTGCCGTTGCTATCTCAGGATTTGGAATGTTCCAAGGAAAATAAGTGGTTGACTCAAATTTGCCAATTTCATCGGAATACTTTTGTGCTGCTGGATGACGGGCTTCTTTAGGTGTTACTTCATACGTTAGAGGATTAGCTGTACCAAATAACTCCACACTGGCAACAGCTCGTTCAATACAATATTCAATAGCAACTTTTTTAGCTAAATCCACATGTTCACCTTTTGGATTAACGGTCCATCCACCTTGAGAGGAGCCGCCAGAACGTACATATAAAGTTTCCGCTTCTTTACCAGGTTCTGCAAGTGGGTTATCCAAGTAACCATAGCCTTCACCATATTCAGCTATATCCAGTAAGTACCACGTTCCATTACCAATCATAGCCGCTTTACCTGTTTTAAACAATTCAAATGCTTGTGATGCATTGGTTGCAAAGGAACTCTTACCAATAAAGCCTGCATTGACCAATTCAACCACTTGTTCCGCTGCTCTTACATAGCCTGGGTCAGTAATATCAGCTGTACCATCCATTAAAGCCTTAACGCCACCTGGGTTGTAACGTGAAGCGATGGTATCATAGAACTGAATACCTGGCCATGGCTGTGCTGCAAATAAAGCAAAAGGTATAATTTTATTATCTGCAAATGTTTTGGTTGCTTCTAATAATTCATCGTAATTTGTAGGTAATTTAACACCATACTCATCAAAAACCGATTGATTGTAATAAATCAAAAAGTTACGAGGTGGTTCAAAGTTCATGGCATAAGTATGACCATCAGCATTAACCAATGAACCAAGACTTGTGGGATTGACTTTTTCCATGACACCATTTTCTTCCATCACATCTTCAAGTGGTTCGATATCCCCTGACTCTAAAAACGTATTGATGATGGTTTCACCCGTAACCTCATAAATATCAGGTAATTTTCCAACAGCTGCCATTGTCTTTAACTCCACACCTGTAGCATCCACACGATGAATAATTTCAATTTCAATTGGGAATTTTTCTTCCAGTCTTGCTACCGCTTGATCAACAACAGCAACATCTGTATCTGCATAATACGTATATAATCTTAAAGGTATCTTCTCTTCTGACCCTTCATTGTCTTTTGAATCCCCCGCACTGTTTTCGGTACTTCCAGTGTCTGTTTCTTTTTTTTCTTCTTTTTCACTTCCACATGCTGCCAAACTAAATAGCATAACAACCATCATAAGTAATGTTAAAAGTTTTTTCATGTAGCCCGCTCCTTTTAAATAAATTTTATTTACCATACAGTAAATTATAGACGCTTAATAAAAGTCAGTAAATGCAATATAGGGGTCAAACTTGTATAATATGCTACTTTTTCACAAGATTGACCCCTTTTTTTATATATAACAACCATAAAATGTCTTATTTCTTAACTATTCACTTCTATATTGACTAGAAATTTCGAATTCCTTTGGCGTAATACCAACATATTTTTTAAAACTTTTACTAAAATAAGCGGCATCGATATAGCCTACCATGGATGCTATTTCAGAATGTTTATACACATTTTTCATCAATAACTCCTTTGATTTCTGCATCCGTAGCTCAATAATGTAGTTATTCATGGTCTTACCCATCACTTTTTTAAACACACGCCTTACATAACTGATATCCAAATGGAGGGCTTCACCAATCATACGTATGGATAGTGCAGGATCTGCATAGTTGTCCTTAATAAAATCAACACTGTCTTCAGCAACTTTTTGTGCTTTGGTCCGCTTAACGGTTTTATTTTGCTTAATGGATTCCACATAAAATTGTATCACATGCTCTTTTATTTCACTGATTTTTTTATGTCTAAAGTTATAGTGCATGCTATCGCCATCAGCATATCTACCACTGGTGTTTTCTGTGATTGTGGAATAACAAATTGACATGAGTCCATTGCTAATGGTAATTAAATGCTCATAATCCACCTTTTCTTTTTCCAGGTGTTCAAAGATGTTCTCTAGCTGCATGATCACCTTCTGTTGGTCACCGCTTCGTAGGGCCACTAATAATTGTTCTAAATCCGTGATGGAGTAAAAATACTTGGCGATATCGGACGGGTTCGTCTTATACAGTTTTACACCTTTTTCACCAAAGATAATGCCGTTATTAACCATCTCTAATGCCTGTTTATAGGAGTTACCAATCTCAAGTATGGTGTCACACACATGACCAATTCCCACCAAAGGCTGTTCTAATGGGGTCCCATATTTATCGAGGAAACATTGAAACCGGTTCATCAGTTCAGTCTTGTTCTTTTTATCCCCCAGTTCATAAAAGCAAATGATCTGAGAGATGCCATTTTTAATAAAAAGTATGCTGTTATCCATGGAAAAGTGGGATCTTAAGCGCTTTATTAACCGTTGGCGACTTTGTTCCTTTGAACAATACATCACACTTATTTGAAAATACATTTTTTTATCTAAGTCAAAGTACTCTTTTGCTATGGCTATGTTTTCATCCACTGGATTGAATAATAAATTGTAAATCATGGACTTCTTATGACGCATGGTGCTCATGTCATCTTTTTGAATCTGTTTTTTAGCTTGTACTAACGCATGTTCTAACTCTTCTACATCGAAAGGCTTTAATAAATAGTCTCTTACATCCAGTTTCATACTTTTCCTGACATATTCTATTTCATCACTTCCTGTGATAATAATAATATATGTTTTAATGTGATGCTCTTTGATAAACTCCGCTAGTGCCAATCCATCCATTAAGGGCATAATCATATCCAGTAAAATGATATCCGGTTGACACGCCTTTATTTTCATCAAAGCATCTTCCCCATCGGTAGCTTCTGCACACACATCAAGGGATAATTTATCCCAATCAACTATTTTTCGCACATATTCCCTTGCTAATGGCTCATCGTCTACAATCAACACTTTATACATCATAACGCCCCTTAATTGTGATTTTGCAACTTAATACCCCTGCCAATTCTTAATTGTACAGTGGTTCCTCTATTTATCTCACTTATAATTTCCAGACCATAATCCAGTCCATAATATAGTTTGAGTCTTTCATCAACATTAATAATCCCATAAGGTTTATTCAGGTTCATTTCTGAAGATCTGGAGAAAATCTTCTTAATGAGCTCTTGTTGTATACCAACACCATTATCGGATACATTGAGCATGATACCTTTTTCATATAAATGTCCAGTAATGAGGATAATTCCCTTTTTCTTCTTTGCTTTTAACCCATGGTAAATTGCATTCTCTACAAGGGGTTGTAGTGTAAATTTGGGAATAACATCATTCAAAATCTCGTCTGAAACATCCAATTCAAAATCAAAAACGTCCGGATAACGAATTCTTTGAATATAGAGATATTTCTCCACTAAAGCCACTTCTCTTTTTATAGGAATAATTTCATCACCTTTACTAAGTGCAATACGATAAAAGTCTGCGATATTTTTTGTTGCTTTCATGACTTCTTGTCTTCGGTCAAGTGCTGCAAGCCTATTAATAATATCCAGTGTATTGTACAAGAAGTGGGGTTTTATTTGTGATTGCAATAAGGCTAATTCATACTCTCTCTTTTTCTTTTCGTTTTCATCAATACGTCTTAACAGCCTTTGATTTCGGTCTATCATTGTATTAAAACTATCATTAAGGATGCCGATCTCGTCACCTCGATTGGCTGTTATATGCTTGCTTAAGATACCATCTTTTAATTTTTTCATGTGATCCGTAAGGCCCTTTAGAGGCCTGGTTATTGTCTGGGATAACTTCATGGCACTTATGAGTGCAATAAAAAACACAAAACCACCAATCAACATCAGTGTTTTTGTCATTTTATCCACATCTCTCGTCAGTTCATCTAAGGGGGTCAAACTAATGACTTTCCAATCCGTATTGGTGATGGGGATCGCATTGGCTAAAACTGTTTTTCCATCCACCTGAATCTCTTGATATTTGGTATCTACAGTGTTGTTTATGGCATCTAAATCAAATGTTGTGGCAATTTCCTCTCGAATATCCGATGAAACAATCTTATTGTTACCATCCACAATCCTATAGACAACTTCTTTTGATGACCCTACATTTTTATACACTTGAAAGAGATTACTCTCATGAATATTTAATACAATATATCCCATATCTTTTGCCGTTAATATATTTCTTAATTTTTTTACAAAGGAAACATGATATTCATCGGGGTCAGCAGACAAAACTTCTTTCTTATGAACAGGTAACCATCCACCCCTTCTATCCACTTTCTGTATGTCACGAAAAAAATCACTTGTCTTAATATTACCTACTCGATAGACATTGACTGATAGGATGGAGGTGATATAGTCTCCCTTATTATTCACGTAGGTAATGGCATCTATTCGATTAAATAATATTTTTGACATAAGAAGAGCTGTGGTCACATGTTGGACATCATTAAGATTCTTGTTATCCACATCACCAAATTTTACATAATTATTCACATTGATAATCGCCGCATTGGCACAGCTGTTTGCTTCTTCAATTAAATTCTCAATATTAGCTCCTATGAGTTCTAAATCATGTTTCACATTCTGGGACGCATTTTCAATAATGATACCCTTGGTAATGTTGTTGGCCAATAATGTAATAAGAAAGATACTGCCTATCAAAATGGGAAGAAAAACAATCCGTATTCTGGTGGAGATGGACATTTCATATAGATTTTTTTTCATTCTATCTAACATCACGTACACCTCCCAAGACTTATCATTATCTTTATTATAACCTTTTTCTGCTATTTGAAAAGGATGAAATGATGATTATGTTAAACCGTGTTTGGCTATAACCGCTTTGATGGCATTATAAGTGACACATGCTTCTGAGGCTTCTTTAATAGGTTTTAACCGTTCAGTACCTAATGTTTTAATGGTTTCTAGAATGGTTTCTTCATAACCTTCTGGTATAAATTGATCCATATCCAGATCAAACCCCATGGTATAGGCTTCAAATATATGATTTTCCACTGTCCTTATTTGAATAGCACGTTCTTTGGCCACTGCCGAAATATCTTGCAATTCCAAAAAGAGCTTAGCGGATAGGAAGCAAGATGGCTCCTTTTGTTTCTTAGGTTTGGTTGATGGTTCTGCTTGTTTATACATGTCTATATCATCGACTTGAATCTGGTGTGCTTCCACATACTTTGCAATGTCATCTATAAACTGCTGGCCATATTTTTTGAACTTGGCTTCCCCAACACCTTTTACCCTTAACATGGCTGTTTGGTTCATGGGGTATTGTTTGCACATGTCCCTCAGAGAAGCATCACTGAAGACCACATAAGGTGGTACATGCTCTTTTGATGCAATATCTCTTCTTAGCTGCCTTAATTGTTCAAATAAGACTTCTTCTACTTGAACATCTTCTTCTTCCATCACATTGCGGTATACTTGTTCCATACCTTTTAAGACTTTCACACCACGCTTTGTTAATTTCACAATAGGGAATTCATCATGTGTCATATGGAGATATTCCTCTGCAATTAATAGGTTGATACGGTCTTTGATGGCATCAATGGTTAAATTAGATAAAAGACCGTAAGTGGATAAATGATGAAAACCTAATTGTAATACCCGTTTGTTTTTAGAGCCTTTTAAAACCTCTGCAATAATCTTGGTGCCAAATCGTTCTTTCATGCGTACCACACAGGATAGGATTTTTTGTGCTTCGATGGTCATGTCTTCTTTGATAATCTGACCATTACAGTTACTGCAATTATCACAGTTATCCTCGATCTGTTCATCTCCAAAGTAGGCTAAAATATACTTTCGCAGACAATACGTAACATGGGCATATTGGGTCATCTGCTGTAGCTTCTCATACTTCATATGCTTTCGCACATCATCCAAATCCTCGGATTGGTCAATGAGATATCGCCTTAGCTGAACATCTGCTGCACCAAATAGAAGGATGCAGTTAGACGGCAAACCATCTCTTCCTGCTCTACCAGCTTCTTGGTAATAGGCTTCAATATTCTCAGGCATATTATAGTGAATCACATAACGGACATTGGATTTATCAATCCCCATCCCAAATGCATTGGTAGCTACCATCACATCCACATCATCGTATAAGAACTTCTCTTGATTCTGTTTTCGTTCTTCTGGACCCATACCACCATGATACATACCTGCACGGAGGCCTTCCTTAAGCAATAATTTACATATTTTTTCTGTTTCTTTTCGGGTGCCAGCATAGATAATACCTGCTTCTTTTTGGTGTTTTGAGGTATAATCCACGATAAAATGATGTTTATTAACCCCTTTTAGGACAGTAAACGTAAGATTTTCACGGTTATACCCGTTTTTTATTAATGCAGGATTTTGTAATTTTAATTGTTGAATCATGTCTTCTTGTACACGTTCCGTTGCTGTTGCTGTTAGAGCAGCTACAACGGGACGCTCCGGAAGTTTCTCAATAAAGTCATGGATGGCCCTATAACTTGGACGAAAATCATGTCCCCACTGGGAAACACAATGGGCTTCATCCACAGCAATAAAAGCAATCTGTATTTCCTTGGCCATCTGCTGAATGCTTTCTGTTTCCAACCGTTCAGGTGCAACATAGATGATGTCATATTTTCCCTTTATGACATCATCTAATCGCTGGTTAATGGCTTGATACGTCAGCATGCTGTTGATGTATGTAGCCTGAATGCCTACTGAATCAAGAGCATCCACCTGATCTTTCATTAAGGATATAAGAGGGGAAATAACCATCGTAACCCCATCAAAAAGTAAAGCAGGTATCTGATAGCAGATGGATTTCCCCCCGCCCGTTGGCATGATGACCATGGTATCTTGCTTATTCAAAATATGTGTTATGGCTTCTTCTTGACCTTGTTTAAAGGTATCATAGCCATATACTTTTTTCAATATACTTCGTGCTTCCTCTATCATGTGCGCCACCTTTTTATACTCTCCTGTAATCTACCCACCATCATTATTTTGTCATGTACTATAAGATTTCTTGATGCCCAATAATAAGCTTTCTCTCTTTTGAACGCTTGAGTATCTCTTCTTCAATGGATAAACGCTTGTGATGCAATTGACGGTTAAGGTCAATGACATCCCACCTGGTACCTTCAACCCTTGTCATAATACCTTCCAGCTTACCTTCTGCAATCATTTCCTCAAAAAGTCCATCTAACCAATAATGAACATAGGTTAAATAATCTTCAATATGTACATCTTCTGAAAACTCTTCAGCAATATCACCTAATTCTCTTAGATATTTTCTCACGAGCTTTTGAATATCAAAAAATATCCCTAAGTTTTCACCAATGGAGTTTTTTTGTTCATCTCCTAATATACCACCATTACGTATTTGAATAAAGCCTAAATTTTGAACTTTTTCGATGAGGGCTTCTGCTTTTTTTAAGGTAAAGCGTAAATCTTCACCTGCTATGTAGGCTTCTTTCATTTCTTGATTTTGACTTTTTAAGGTAACGATTCTATTATTCACAGCCGATAAACGATCCGCCTCTTCTGTTTCTTGTAATAAAATCTTTTTTTCTTTTATTTTTACGGCTTGTCTGTATTCATCCATCAGTACTTCATATGTACTTAGTTGATGCTTTATGGCATCTATTTCTCTATTTATCGACCCGATTGCTTTTACATAGCTGTCATATTTTAATTTTGCTACCATGGCTTCTTGTTCTTCTTTTAGACGTTTTTTCTCTTTTAACAAGAAGATGGTATAGATAATATTTTCCAGTGTGAATTTATGCAGTTTCTCTTTATGCTGCATATCTCTTTCAAGTTTTTTCTGTTGCTGGTCTCTTTTTTGAATCAGTTCGTGCCGTTCCTTTAAGACTTTGTGATATCGCTTATTCAGTCTTTGCTGTTCCTTTACTTTATTTTCTAAATAAAGTAATCTCTCATGTAAGACTTCCATGCTTAACCTCCAATATACTAAACTTTATCCCATGTCATGATAACATTTCGTATCATGTAGACTATAAGTTTTCAAAGAAACCTATAATGTCTTTTACTTTTTCTCTGTATTTTTCTTTTGCTGCTTTTACTGGACCAAGATAATCCGATAAATCATCCAAGTAGTCCATGTTTCGAATAACTTCTGCCGGATCCCTCATGCTGGTTTTACTCTGAACAACCATGTTTATGCCTGTGCTTATACCTAATAATTGATTAACCGGATCAAGAGGTGTACTGAATTTTTTCCTTACTTCTATGGTTAAATGCTGTTTCAAGATATAATTTTTTATATCTGTCGTCATATGCAACTGATCATCTTTTAACAGCAATCGCCTCTGTGCTTCTTTTTTGATAAAAGCGCTAACGTCATCTTCATATCCTCCTTGCTTCGCCCATCGCCAATATAACCCTTTACTAAGACGCTCTTTTGGTGTCAAGACATGTCCTGATTGAATATCTACCCGATTGGCATAAGCCAGTTCAAATCTTTCTGCCGCTTCATTGGTGATGGCTTTTAATACGGTTGAATCGTGCAGGTAGATACTCATATACAAAAGGCTAACAATAGCAAAGAAAACTATGGGGAATATAAGTGAAGCTTCTACGGTTAGACTTCCTCGCCATTTTGTCTGCAATTTCCTCACCTCGTTTTCATGCATCATACATTTATATGACCATTAAGAGCATATAAGCCATCAGTAAAAAAGGAACCAAAGGTAATCTGGTCTTTCGATTAACCACACGAAAAGTCAGTAAAATAAGGCCTACTACCCCACTAATTACAAGTCCATAGAGTAAAATAGCAATGGCCATCTTATAACCCAAGACAAGACCCACTACGCTAATGACGAATGCATCCCCCATACCTAGTGCACCCCGGGTTATACGGGATAAGGCCACTAAACTTCCACCAACAGCTATACAGCCTATGAGTGCATCTTGCCATACTAGATTAGGGTTGAGTATGACCATGCATACGCCAATAACCCCACCCAGAATAAGGGCATCCATAGGCACTTCACGATACCTGATATCATGGACACTCATACTCATTAATAGCCATGTTATAAAACTCATTGCAATAAATTGATTGGTTAACCCATAGCGGTTATATAAGAAAAGTATACTGACTGTCAGTATGCTTGTTATCCCTATGGCATACAGGTATTTCTGTTTTTCAAGGATAGAACTGCTCTGTTTTTTTATGCTATGTATCTTAAGTGTATACACACTTGTTAGTAGACCTAAGATACTACCCATGATGCATATATACGTCATTTTTTATTTAAAGCCTCCCTTATTTGAACACATTGTCCCTTACATGGTGTCCTATCCCCTACGTCACTGAGTTTGATTGCTGAAACTTTCTGTGAGTAATGGGTAGAGCATAATGGTTTCACATGATAACCATTGGTACCTTTCTCACTTGGAATATGATAAACCGTAAGTAATGTATCCTTATCAATGCCTTTTGAACACCTATCACAGAGCTTAGATTGATGCCGTTCTGGTACGTAATCCATGGGATAACTTATCTTTTGTACACATCTGCGATAGAAATGATAGACTGAGCGTCCTTCAACAACGTAAACAATCCGCTCATCTTCACCTTCAGAGCTTCTACTTGCTATACCTTCAGGTTTCACATATACTTGTTCACTGTTCCCATTGCCAGTAAACCCTCGCACTTTTACACGTTGTAACATGGCTATTTTCTTTAAGCCAGGAACAGGGATGGGTATGGCAAGGTCATAATATACAATCAGATCAATATCTTCATCTGCTAACATAAATCTGGAACGCTTAAAATCTAAGCCCTTTTTTCCCCCTATAATAAACCATTTATCCAATTGTTCTTCCGATAGATATTGATTCATGAACACTTCCGCCATCTTCGTACCTACAACATTATTGGTAACTTCAATGCCTTCAACAAGACATTGATTCATAAGGGTACTCTCCATCTGGTGTAAAAGGGTTTCTGTAGATGTGATGATATGGTTTATGCTGTCATAGGCTGTTATTGCTTGAAGAAATACATTATCTTTAATATGCTTCGCGTGCTCTGTATAGCCTTTAATGTAGGCTCCTAGAGATGACTTTCCCTCCATGTCCTCATAACCATTAGAAGGTTTTAAAGCATGTGTCCGCACATAGGTACGTGCTCCTTCAAGGGTACTATAGAGGTATTTTGAGTGTTGTATCATGGTATCCAGATTATCCTTAGCATTGCCTGCTTTCCCTAGGGCTGTTTGATAGATATCTTGTTCAGCGTTTAGTAGCTCTGTTTTCTCTAATAGATACGCGTAGGTTGCCATTTCATTAGCGGTTTCAGACAAAGCATATTGAATACTTTCATGAATAAACATGATTTTAATGATATATACCACGGAAAGGATGGCCATGAGAAATATAGGTAGTACAACGGCTGCTTCTACGGTTAAAGACCCTTGTAATTTTTTCATTGGGTTATACCTCATTTCCTTTAAGGTGTCTCATGTTTAATACGTCATAGCTGTACGAATGGTGAATGTGTACCTGTTTTTGGCTCTATCCCTTGATTTTTCTGGCATAAAAGGAAGTCCAAAAAACATATAATTAACAGATACTTCCGCAGTCACCTCATAACCTGCCCCATAATCCGTTAGAACCAATGACGAATCCTCTCTATTTTTTTGCAGATTGAACTGAATCAAATCCATGACACGGTACAGTTTTAAATCATCATCAATACCAATCAATAACATCAGTCGCAGATAATCATTGTACGAAAAACTTGGCATCAACGATGCATAGTTCTTTTCTATGGGCTGGCTCCATACCTCATTTAACCGTTGGTTTAATGTTTCATCAATATTTTTCTGAATATCTGTGGTGATTCGGTTAATTTCTTTCTTGGTGACATCTTTATACTTAGAAGCCGTCTCTTTTACCAATTGATTCACTTTATTTTCAAATTGATCGGATATACCTTCAACTTGCCCCGTAACCTTACTAACGATTGCTTGTTTTGTGTTTTCAATTTTTCTCTTGGCTTTGCTCAGAATTTCTTTTTTTATGGTGAGTAATTCGGCGTAAGACGCCTCCATAATCTGATGACCATAATCCCTATAGATGATGGTTATAAGGTGATTGCTTAAGCCACTATCTTTTATCTGATGATAATCCTTAGCCGTTGGTTTTTCACCTATTTCGTCACGGATATGATGAAAAGTGTCATCAATAATGCCATCAACTACCCTGTCCACTTCATCCAGTGAATATTGAATTGTTCGCTCCGCTTGGTCTAGAACTTCTCCCATTTTATTCTGAACATAGCTCCCCACATCATCGTTAAATCGATAAGCCACATAAGACACCTGATGTTGAACACTATTTGATAGGGCATCGATGAGTTGCACCGATTGATCGGCAGCATAGTCCCCTACTTCTTCCACAATGCCTTTAACAATACCATTAAAACTTGTATACCAATCTGTTCTCGTCTTTAGAAAAGGTACTTTCTTACCTTCAAGTAAATACCTCACATCCACAAGGGACTCCACATAACTCCACGCAGCCATCATTAACGCTGCAACAATGTAAACACCCAGACCAAAGGTCCACCACCCTGCAATAGACGTAGCTACCCCCATGATAAACGTACGTTTTTCCGTATTGGTAAGTAGATGTAGGTAGTTCATCACAAAGCGTATCCCCATGATGGTATGGGACACGTATTGTAAGTTGGTTTTTTCATGAAGGCTTCCTCGAAGAATGTACTCCACTTCATGGTTGAGGTAATGGGTATCCTTAGGATAACCACTTAAGGTTACTGGGTCACCACCTTGTCCATGGTCTGTAGCCGTTGCAAACTGACCCATAATATACTCATTGATATAGAGTTCATTTCTAAGGTTCATGGTGGTATTGCTGATTTTATCCCCTATACGAGAAAACATATCCAAGGATTTATCCATAAACTTATTTTGCTTCTCATTGATAAAATCCATTTTTTCATCTGTAACCAATGGCTGAGACTCATCTGGATGGGCTATAGATGGTCGTATGGTGGTATTCACTTCACCTGTTACATCATGGTTTGCCTCTATGGATAAGCTATTCTCGGATATCTTGGTTACGTGATTTCTTGGGTCTTGCTTTTCTTTTTCCTCTTTGCTCAATGTCCTCATATCACCGTAGTCAAAAGCCATGTAGTCATAATGATAACCTTGAAGTCCTGTATGAATGATTTTCATCTGTTGCGATACATGGGCTACAAATCCATGATCTGTAAAACCTCTTAAATTCTGTATATAATTCGTTGGATAAGAGAAATAGGGTTGACCTGTTTGCTGATTGACTTCTTGCATAAAAGCCCGTAGCACTTGGTTTTCTGTATGTGGGTCAAATTGTTGATGGAGCATATAATAGAGATGATACCTGTTCATGTATTGAAACAGTTCTTGTCCCACTGGTACTATGGTTTCTAATTGCTTGATGTTTTTTTCCAACTCATCTTTCATGGCTACAACATTATTGGTCAGATGATAGGTTTTCTTAGGATCATCTGGGATGGCTAATCGCCCTTTCAAGGTCTTTAGTTCACCTTCCATGGATGTAACAGCTGATTCAATTAAGTCATCTTTATGCTGATTCAACTCTTGTTCAAGTCCATTAATGGACTGTTTTATATGAAAACTTTCCTTCTCTATCCGTTCTATGACATCTAAAGCATGGTGGTTAGCAGCTCGATACAAGGCTAAAGTGTTGATATACTGCACATGATACAGCATACGCTCTCTAGCATGATACACTTTCTCTGTCTCATGATGAAAATGATCATGTGATGCGCGTTCCTCTTGCTCTAGCGTATTTATCCTCTCAGAAACATCATCCATACTTGTTTGAAGCTCAGAAACCATATGTTCAAGCTGCCTTATTGCGTCTGATGTATACGCATCTTCCGTTTCGTGACTTCCATCCTCGTTCAAATCATCAATGGCTAACATCTGAGCCGCTATTAAACGAGAAAGCTCAGAACGCTTAGCGCTTATGTCACTTTGCAGACTTGATAGCTCATTTCTTTTTTCACTTAATTGCTGCCTGATATGGTATAAACGTTTGTACGTTGATACCATACTGCCACGATGACGGTCAAATTGATGCATATACGTGGTCACTAGCGGTTCTTTTTCATAGAGACGAAAAATTTTCTGATTCAATGTATGTTTTACAGCGTCATCTGGAATTGTGTTAAGAAAGGTTTTGTCTTGTTCTTTTTGGTATGCCATCTTTTTAACAAAATAGTCCTCATAGGTGATATGACCATTTTTCGTTATATGAAGACCGTCGATGTACTTTTCAAGTTCTCGGTATAAATCATCAATTTCTGTTACGCTCTTTTCCACTTCCATCTTCTTCTTTACATATTTTGTTGTCTTGGTCGCCTTGGTAATGAGCTGAAGTTTTTCTAAAAAGGGTTCAATCAGAAGCATAGGAGCGCGATATTTCATGTATTCGAGTATCTGGAGTTGTATGTAATCGGTATTGCCTTCAACCAGGTTACTTGTGGGTTTTATATGCAATACTTCCAGATTATAATCGTATAACTGAAAAGGGTCTTTTGGGGGGTCTTTATATAATAGTTGATGCATTTGATTTAATTCTGGTAGATTTTTCTTAGGTTGTAATGCTGCTAAAGCATACATTTCTATTTGATCGTCTATGGGTGTCTGTTCATCCTCTTTCGTGGCAAACATACCATATTCATGAGCCATGTTTACATCATAATTGGCTATAACGGATTGGGTGGCAGACCGTAGAGCTCTCAATGCTTGCATTTTAGCGATTTGTATACGTGTACCATCAATGACCGTACATGTAAATACGATAATAATCAGTAAAATACAACTCAAAAAAACCGTCACCGATCCTTCTGCTTTGCTGTTTTTTATCACGTGTCTCACCTCATTGTAGCTCTTATTATAAAGGAATTACCATAATTTGTCTATGACTTTTTATACTTTTTGTAATTATTTGAATTAATATGATGAAGATTGATGAATATTGATAGTTTATACCATGTTTATCATTGTGTTTCGTGTAAGCAAAAACATGTTTTTTATCATAATATTTTCAAGTGTCATAGGTGACCGTTATAAAATAGGATAAGGTAACATTATATATTGCTTTAAATCATATACTTTCTATGATTATGGTTAATTAATAAACCATGGGCGTCTTACGTCTTTATGATTCGTGACGATGCTTTCTGAATACTTATGACCTATCTAGGTAGGGCTATCTACTATAATTAGGCAAGGTCATGTATTGACATTTTGCTAAGATGGTTTTACAATCAGTCATATGTATACATTTAAGTCACTTCATGAAGGTAATGTATAGGGGTCTTATGATGAAAAATAAAGTCGTAACAAAAAAACAACGATCAGACTATAATTTAAAAATTAATGTGTTTAATGGTGTGGCCTTTGCTATATCCTTAAACTTAGTTAAACCATATTATGCAAAATTTGCTGAACGCTTAGGTGCTAATGACTATCATTTTGCACTTCTCAATGCGCTTCCTGCTCTTCTAAGTGTTTTTGCCTTTTTACCTGGGGCACTGATGATAGAAAAAGCCAAGAGCAAAACAACAATAACCAGTAAGTTTTTATTGGTACAAAAACTCATCTACTTATCCATTATTTTTGTACCCTTTTTAGGAACTGTTAATCAACCCCTTTTATTTGTTGTACTTATTGGACTTATGAATTTCCCAGGTTCCGTTGCCATCATGGGCTATCAATCCTCCATTGGTGATATATTCAACCCTCGTGAGCGGAGCCGTGCCATGAGCCTTCGTAATCGTTTTTCGGATTTTTTCCGACTAATTGTTTCCTTTATAGCCGGGCAGGTACTCACGTTGGTACCCAAAACGCCAGAAGATACGCTGATCTTATATCAAATCTTTTTTGGTATTGCTTTTTTATTTGGCATCATCGAAATGGTCTCTTTACTTAAGTTCAAAAGCCATAAGGAAGAAGTTGCCCTACCAGATGTACATAAAATAGCCTATTTAACCTTATTTAAAGATACCATAAGAAGCATACCTGGCAATAGAAAATTTGTATCCTTTATTGTATGTTCCATTCTTTTTCATTTTGGTTGGCAGATGGGATGGCCATTATTCAGTATCTATACCATTAAGAACCTTGGCGCTAATGAGTCTTGGCTGAGCATCATGACCATCTCCAGTGGTATAAGTTCCATTATTGCTTCTATTTTTTGGGCAAAATTAGCCGATAAAAAAGGCAATAGCTTTACTTTGGCTATTGCTACCATGGGCATGGCCATTACACCTATTTTTTATGCCATATCCAGAAGTTTGTTTGTTCTGGTCTTTTTTGTCATGTCCGTTGGTGTCTTTGTGGCAGGGACTGTCTTAACGTTGTTTAATTTACTGTTGGAAGTTACACCCAATGAAAATCGAACCATTTATATTGCTGTTTACAATATTTTAATTAATATATCAGCAACCATAGCGCCTCTATTAAGTGTATGGATTAAGGATATGACATCCATCTATCTTGCTCTTGTGGTGGTTGCTATCATGCGTATGATTGGCAGTATTGCTTTCTTTATACGCAATAAACGGTTGGTTTAGTGATAACGAAAAAGAGGCCATTTGCAATGGAAGTATTTGTTCCATTAGCAAACCACCTCTTCTTATACTATAAAATAACTTATTCCTTTATTTATGTAGGCACCTACACACACATGGTATCTACCAATACAACTCCCAATCCTTGATTAAGCGTGTTAAAGCTTCAAAATAGAAGTAATCTCCCCATGTATTACACTCGTCTACACCGCTGTTGCCACAGGTATTATAGGGTGAACGTTTACCATACACACCGTGTAGAATTAGTCCATTGGACTTGGATGGATCTTTAACACTATAATGATCAATCAATGATTTGAGCATCTTAAGGGCTGCATCTTTGTAGTACTCACTGTCTTCTTTATCCATGTACTTAGCCATCTCAAGCATACCACAGATAGCGATAGCTGCTGCGGAACTATCTCTTGGTTCATCACTGCCATCGGTAAAGTCAAAATCCCAATAAGGCACAAGGTCTTGTGGCAAGTGTTCAATGAAGAAATTGGTAATATCCTTAAAGATTGGTATATAAGCCGGATTCTTTGTATAGCGGTAACTTAGAGCAACACCATATACACCCCATGCCTGGCCTCTTGACCAAGCAGAACCATCACGATAACCTTGACAAGTTACGCCCTTAAGGGGTTCACCTGTCTCTTGATTAAAGAAAAACGTATGGTAAGTGGAATGGTCATCCCTCATGATGTTTTTTAGAGAGGTGGTTATATGCTTCTTAGCAATATGAGCATACTTATCATCACCAGTTACCTCACTTGCCCAATACAACAAGGGCAGGTTAAGTAAGCAGTCAATAATGAGCCTGTAATTATCCGCTGCTCCTAATGCTCCCCATGCTTGAATAAATTCTCCTACTGGTTGATACCGGCTAATCAGTTGGTCCGCTGCAAGAATGGCCGCTTGTTTCCCCATTTCATTCCCTGTCAACTTATAAGCTGCAACACAGGATAAACTGTAAAGGAAGCCCATATCGTGATGATCCACGTTTTGTTTTTCTTTAATCCGTCTAAGAAAATCTTTTACTTGGATGTCAGCTGCTTGCTTATACCTATCGTCATTGGTATTTTCATAGGCTAACCAAATCTGTCCTGTCCAGAATCCTGTGGTCCAACTGTCGTTAGACTCAGGTTTGTAGAAATTATCCACACTGGCATCTTTTTTAAATAAATGTGTAAATTCTGGTAAGCTGCTTTTTACAATATCCACTGCATGATGAATGGCGCTTTTTACTTCTTGGTCTGTCACAGCTTGATAGCTTGAGAAATCTTTCATCATTCATTGTCCTCCTATTGATTTTGGCTATACAGCACTCATTTTTGTTTCACTATGTGAATCTTGATTATTTTATATGAAACTATTATACTATGCTCCATGGTAAAAATCAATTCAAAGGATGTAACATGATAACTTTTTACTAAATGAAACTTATTTTTTACTAATCAAATGATAGCTTCAATAATTCAATGCTTACATGGTTTTCTTCACCTTTTAATATAATATTGGCCTCTTTATCAAATGCATTAATCATTATATCTGTATTTTTAGAAACAGATATGATGACTTGTCTATCTCTATGTAATTCTTTGAATCCACCACAAACGAATTTAACGATATTGCCTTTTTCATCTACTTTAATCGCCATTACACCTATATAACGTCCTTCATAAACATGATGATTTATTTTTATTTTAAACGTCAATGGCTTATTCGTTAAAATAGAAGTCAAATCCGTCATAACAACAGAACCATCCTCCAGCATACACCCCTGTTTGATAGGGTTTGTTTTTATACCCTTGCTTAATACTTTATCTACTGAAAATTCTATAAGCTCTGCTTTTTGAGCAATACGACTGAACTGTCTACTACAACTTTTCCCTTCAAAATCATAATTAGCTTTTCCATCAATCATAACCGTACTATCTGTATGCGTACAATCTTCTAGAAAATCTAAAGTAGATTGCTTGGCGTATTCAGGATTCAAGAATAGAATAGAATCAAATACATGCCCATTGTATTCTATTTGTTTTTCACTGTTAATGCGTAATTGACCTTTTTCAATCTTGTCACTTGGAACTAACCCACACATAACCCCAGCATCCCATAGGGCTTGGCATTTTTCTAATATAAATAACCCACCATTGATATCATATGCATTCCTATATTCATTATGAGGATACCAATTTGCCAATGCAGGACGACCAAATACCACTAATAAATCCAATTTAGGCAGTGGTCCATTAAACCCATTTAATAGTCTAATTTTTTGTTCTATCTTTGTTATTGTTTTAGAAAACTGCTCATTTTTCATGTTAAATCTATTTTCACGACGATCATTATAGGCATGATAATGAATGCGATTATTATACCTTGCATCGATCATTGCTTTTTCATAGATTGGATATGGCCTGCCTTCCGTATAATACATATCGTACACAATGGGCTTAGGATGTGAACATGCTATGCCCATTCTTACTGGGTAAGACATATTTTCATCGGTTTGTCCATACTCTCTTGGTAAGTCCCACCACATGCACCCTGTTTCCCATATTTCATCATTGGTTAGTTTATTATGATACGTATTATGAAGTCCGATAAATATATCTTTTCCATAAACCTTCTTGGCATACTCATAAACAAAATTTTCCACCATAATGGGGCCTTCTTTTAAGACATCAAAATAATAATTTATCGCTTTGATTCTCATACCCTTATGATTCTCAGGCACATATCTCATCTCAAATATAGCCTGTTTTAAATCCATTCCTGTTTTATCATAAAATCGTTCTGCAAATGCCTTTCCGTAAAGTCTTTCTCTAAAAGGTTTCCACATGGCTTGAAAAGGTGGCGTTATTGGCATGGATTTGAACTCATCTAACCCGATGCCATCAAATGGAATCTCTGCATACCTATTAATGGCGTCATTAAAACTATTAATCGAAAACTGACTGAATAAATCTGGACTTCTATGATAATGAGCCGTTAAGATATAGGCTGTGTACCTTGCATATTTTACCCCTTCATCAATCTTAATTTTTATTCTTTCTTCATCTGAGTATAGGACTTGACATTGTTGCGTAATGTCCATCAATGAATCCTCTGCATAAAACCCTGCTCCAACTTTTTCAAATAATACAACGCTAAATAATTCGCTTTTTAGACTTTCTTGATTGCGATGACCTCTTGTATGTGCTTCATATTCCAACATGCCATCATCATCTAATAATGCTTCACCTTCAACAATCAAGGCTAAAGCATCATCCATACCTACAGCTTCGGCATTCCGCCATAATTGGAGACCTATTTTCACACCTAATTCATGTGCTCTTTCTACTGTTTCTTTAAAGGGTACTACCACATCATCGTAATCAAAAAAGGACAGCCCATCTCTAGAGGTAAGAAATAATAAATCAAAAGGCATTGTTTTACATATCTGCTCTAATTCCTGTATATAGGTTTTATTTTTTATCATATCTGGTGTCCAAAACCAATAGAGAATTTCAGGATGATTACTGTTACCAATTTCCTTCACATACTTGATTTTCATCTATTTCTCCTTTATAACTATTTTCAAAGCCTTTGCTAACGTTTAAATTTTACACTCCGTCACAAAATAAATCATGCTGAAACGATAAATTAACACCTTTATTTTTTTATTTATTGAAATAAGGTTAAGATATTCTCTAAATCTTTAACGTTCGTATTTTCTAATAAAATATCAATGGATTGAGACGAACTTGAAACCGCCTCGACTAAATATGAAAAATTATAATCTCCCGTACCATGATATGTTTCGATAATTTTGTTCTCCTGAACCCTAAAATCTTTTGAATGAACAATTAAAACATCATCTCCAAACAAATCAAATGCCTCTTTTAGAACAGATTCTTGCATTAAATAATTGTCACTTGTCAATAAATTGACAGGGTCCAAAATCACCTTCACATATTTTGACTGCATATCTTTTATAATTTGTTTCATCTTTTTATTCGAATGAATGATATGATCTGCGACGCCCTCAATAGCAATCGTGACTTCCTTTTCTTGCGCTTCTATCAATAAAGCTTCCAAACTTCTTGCAAATACTAAATAAGCTTCTTTGGTATGATTATCTGGATGAAAGGCGTAGTCAGCTAAAACTGATCCTGTCTCCGTACCAATAACACGCGCATCCAAATCATTAGCATATGCTATATGGTTTTTGAATGTTTCTAGATGTTGTTCACGTATTCTTTTATTGGGGTGTGCATAATTCAGATAACAACCTAGTACAGCAATTGAGACGCATTCCCTTTTAAAATGATTGGCTATCATTTGCAACGTTTCTTTTGCTATATAATCGCTGATACTATCAATGCCTTTAATCGCCTTATGGAGTGGCAATTGGACCGAATTCAGATTATTTTTTCTAACGATCTTTGCTAATTGATCACTCTCAAGTTTTCCAAAATCACTGGCACGTATACCTATACTATGAATCATTGCAATCATTCCTTTCTAAAAAGTCTAGTGCTTCAACACATGCTAACATGGCCATTGCTTGACCGTAAGGTTTGGGTTCAATGGGTATATTTAAGTAAAAATCCAAACTATCTTTTCCCATTGCAGTTCCTCCGGATACTTGTTCTAAAACACCTTCCTCATTGATGTAAGTCAATACGCCATCTGTTGCTTTCATGGCACAGGTGGTGTATTTATCTTTAGCTTGGTCGTGATCTATGATAGCACTATTCATTGCTTTGAAGATACCATAGGTAAACCCAGCTGAAGCACTTGTTTCCACATACGACTGCTTATGATCTAATAACGTATGCCATAATCCAGACTGATCCTGTACCTTGCATAATGCTTCAAGTTGTTTTGTAAGGATGTTAATCATGTATCGATATACCGATTGACTGATGGCATAGTCTTTACAGATATCCAGAAATTCTGGAATAAAAATGGTAATCCATGAGTTACCTCTTGCCCATTGTGCCTTAACAAAATTGTGATAACCATCAAAAGTCCACCCATGGTACCAAAAACCTGTTTCTTTATTAAGAAGGTATTTACTATGTAATAAAAATTGATAGATTGCTTCATCAATATAGTGGGGCTTATGCCACACCACACCTGCTTTTGCTAAGAATAATACGGACATAAACAACGTATCATCCCATAATTCTTGTGCGTTATCAGCTTCACAGGTTAAATGGGATAAGCCTCCTTCATGGGTTCTTGGATGTTTTTCATACAGCCAATTTGCCCATTCCTTACATATTTCTACATACACGTTCTTTTTTGAAGGGTCAACATGTGGGTTTTCTGTTAGGCAAAGCAACGTTAGCATGGGTGCCATGGCATTAATATTTTTAGGTGGCAATCCATCTTCAATCCTTATGTCAAAATATTTTATGATTGTCTCCAGATGTTTCCGATTACCTGTTAGTGCATACATTTTATAATAACCATATAACCCTACACCTTGAAACCAATCAAATAGTTCGATACGGCGAATATCATCTTCTTGATACCCCAACTTGGTCAAGGATTGTACCACGTTCATATTGGATTCATATAGAAAAGGCTCAAATGACCTTCCCAATCGGTCAAGTTTTTCAAATAATTGTTTTTTTAACTTTTCATTATGTTTATTCATTCCTTTTATCCTCTCTAACGAATTCTTCAACAGATGCCATATAAATGGCTGGATATCCTTCCATATCCGAAACAAATAGGATATGGTTACTATCTGGCGTAAATACAGGATGGGGATGTGCATCTTGTGTGTTACCATAACTTTTCATTGAAGAATTGTGTAACAGTAATGGGATTGTTTTTTTCTTGTTTATATCAATAAAATAAAGATAAGGCTTTGCAGGGTAATCTGCATCTGCAATGATATAGTTATCCTTTGCATCGGTTATAAAATGTGAACATCTGGGTAAGTCCATGATGGTCTCTTCCTTAAATGTATTCATATTAACAAATCGTAGGCTACCTTTATCTGAATCATCATGAGCAATTCTCACAAAGCCCAATTTTTCACCATCATGTGTAAAAAATTCATGGGATATAATCTCCCCTTCATAGGTATGTTTTCTTGGACAATGAATGTCTCTCGTGATGGTATTCATTAACCATATCCGTGCATCTACTGTACCACCAAATCCTTCATGGCAATAAGATATCATATGATTGTCCCCTGGCTTAAATTGAGGATGACCTAACCATTGATTCTTTTTTAAACCATATGCTTCATAATAAAAAGTGTCCAATAACATGTCTACTTCTTTAGATTCAATATGTATCTTTAATAACTTGGATCTTAAGCCTCTTTGTCCTTGAAGCATAAAATCTTCCCAATTGCTGTTATCTTTATTGACATAATCTGATTTTAGAAAATCAATGGTGACTAAATACTGCCCATCGGATGAACCATCAACAACACTATAAGTTTCCCAGCCTACTTCTGGTTCATATAATACGTCCACATGACCACTTTCTATGTTTAAACGAACCACCTGATTATGGACAACATAGATCAGGGTGGAACCATCTGGTCCAAATCTTGGTCCAAAATCTTGAAACCCATCGCTTTTATGATAAAAAGTGACTTGTTTAGCCGTTTCCTTCTCCATATCTAAGAGAAATATATTTCTATTACCTTCATGCTCTAAAATCATCAGGAGTGTGTTGCCTGCTTGGTTAAACATGTTTAAATAAAAATAAGGATAATGAGCAAGTATGCCTTTAGGAGAAATTCGCCGATAGCCCTTTCCTGTACTTGTATCTTCAAATGTTTCAAATGGATAGGTAAATGTTGATTCACGATGTAAATGATTTGTATGTAATTTCTTCATTAACTTTTATGTCCCCCTTAACTAAAACCATTGATTATCATGTCCCCTGCTCCCTCATACCAGACTTTCTACATAAGCAATATTAGCAACTATTTTCGATACATTATTGAGTAACATTGCATATATTGTTCTTATTTGCTATAATATAACTCAATAAAACGACGATAGAAAGCTGTGATGATTCCATGAAACAAACGATTCTGTATGATGAAGCCTATGAGTATAATATTCATTTTGATCAGTCAACGGCAGTTAGTCTGCATTTTGATTATGGCACACGCTACAACAGGATTAATATGCATTTTCCACATTTTCATCCTAATTATGAGATTTACTTTTTGCTTAATGGAAATGCACTTCATTTTGTGGAAGGTACTGTCTATGATATTCAGGCTCATGATTTTGTACTTCTTAAACCCTATCGCTTACACAAAACCAGCTATTTTGAAAAAACGCCCTGTAAAAGACTGGTTTTTACATTTGACTCAGCTTTATTTGACAAACTCTTTCCTGAGGCCAGCCAAGCCTTCAAAGAGCCTTTTAATGCGCAACAACCGGTTTTTCGTTTTGGTGAAGAGATTACCCATGCATTTATTGAGTTATTTAATAACATGTACAAAACCTCCAAAGAACAGAAACCAACCAGTCATGTCCTCATATTGAGTTACTTTATACAACTGTTAGCTAAACTGACGGATTTTCGTCGTTCAAATAAATATTTTATTGGGTCCAATAACAATAGTTCCTTGGTCAATAAAATATATGAAATAACGTCCTACATACATACTCACTATAAAGAGAATTTAACATTGGCATCTTTATCAAAGAAATTTTATATCAGCCCTCATTATTTATCACGGCAATTTAAGTCCGTTACGACCTTTACTTTAATCCAATATATTCAAGAAACGAGAATCAAAAAGGCTCAGGAATTATTGTTAGATACGGATCTTAAGATAATAGAAATTATCGATGCTTGTGGTTTTGGAAGCTTGTCACAGTTTAACCGTGTATTTAATAAGCTTGTTCATTGTTCACCTTCTTCATACCGAAGTGAGAATAAGCTTCATGACTAAAAAAGGGCGCTCATAAAAGCAATATGGCGTCTAGCGGTTTTATTACATATAGACAGGTTTTGCTTTCATGGAACAGCCCTTTCACGGATACCAAACATAGATGGCACATTGATTTATAACCCTATAAAAAGGTCATCAAACACCTTTTAAATCTAAGGCATCAGCAAAATGACAGGCAACCTGATGCTCCTTACCTATTTCTCTTAATTTGGGTATTTCCTGTCGACACACGTCTTGGCAATAACGGCACCGGGGATGAAACAGACACCCTGATGGCAAGTTAATGGGACTTGGTACTTCACCCTCTAGAATAATTCTTTTCATTTTCTGACTTGGGTCTGCCTTAGGTACAGCAGATAACAGCGCTTCCGTATAAGGGTGTTTAGGTGAAAAGAACAAATCATCCGTATTGGCAATTTCAATCATATTACCTAAATACATGACAGCAACCCGATCTGAAATATGTTCAACCACGGATAAATCATGGGCAATAAAAATATAGGTAATGCCCAATTCTTGTTGAAGGTCTTTCAATAAATTGATAATTTGTGCTTGAATGGAAACATCTAATGCTGAAACCGCTTCATCACAAACAACAATATCCGGTCTTGTAACCAATGCTCTAGCTATACCGATTCTTTGTCGTTGACCACCTGAAAAAGCATGTGGGTATCGTCTTAAATAGTTTACATTTAACCCTACTAACTGGGCTATATGTCTCACTTTTTCCTCTATTTCTTTTTTAGATAATTTAAAATTGGCTTTTAGGGGCTCTCGAATAATATCGAATACCGTCATGCGTGGGTCTAAGGATGAATAAGGGTCTTGAAAAATCATTTGTATGTCTTTTCGAAGCCGTTTATAGTCTTGCTTATTGACCTTCAAAAAGTCTACTTGCTCATGCTCATTTACTTGATATAATACTTGTCCAGAATCCGCCTTTATGCCCCTGACGATACAACGTCCAAGGGTTGTTTTACCACAACCGGATTCACCAACGATGCTTAATGTTTCTCCTTTTTTTACTTCCAAAGAAACATCCATGACTGCTTTTACAGGAGGTATGGGTTTGCTGAATAATTTTTTCTTTGAATAAAAGTTTTTATTCAGATTTCTTATTTGCAACACATGTTCAGACATTTTTATCCTCCTTTATTACTTCTTGGTCATATAGAAAACACCTTACAGCCTGATGGGCATTCACTTCATATAGTTCAACAGGCTTGCAATCACATACACCATCAATTTTGTGTTCACATCGTTCATAAAAACCACAGCGGTTAGGTAAATCAATGGGAATGGGAACTGTGCCTTCAATGGATTCTAAGACATGGTGGCTTCGATCACCAAGTTTTGGGATAGAACGCAGCAGCCCTTTCGTATAAGGGTGTTTGGGATGATGAAAGATGCTCATGGCATCACCAGTTTCTACTATTTTACCTAAATACATGACAGCGACTTCATCGCACATTTCAGCAACGACACCTAAATCATGGGTGATAAAAAGTATGGCCATGCCTAAATCTTCTTGGAGGGCTTTCATCATTTGAAGTACTTGCGCTTGTATGGTAACATCCAATGCTGTTGTTGGTTCATCTGCTATGAGGATATCCGGGTTACAGGATAATGCCATAGCGATCATGGCTCTTTGACGCATACCTCCAGAGAATTCCATAGGGTACTGGTTATATCTTTTTTCAGGGTTGGCGATTCCTACTTTTTCCATCATGTTGATGGCAATTTTTTTAGCCTCTTTTTTATCTTTTGTTCGGTGTAACAACACATTTTCAACAATCTGATTGCCGATGGTATATAGTGGTGAAAAGGCTGTCATGGGTTCTTGGAATATCATGGAGATATGGCCACCTCGTACTTTTCGAATCTCAGAACCATTCTTGGCAAGACTTAATAAGTCTAGGGGCTCCTGGTCATCATAGCCATAATAGTTAATTTTCCCAAAGGTTTCACTATTTTTGGGTTGAATACCAATAATTGTCTTACTGGTTAAGCTCTTACCACAACCTGACTCACCCACTAGACCTAGGGTTTTACCTTTTTTAAGGGAAAGATTAATCCCATCAACAGCCTTAATGCATCCATCTTCCGTATCAAATTGTACTTTGAGGTTTTCTATTGTTAGAATATCCTTTATTTGCTCTTGTTTCATACCTATTCCTCATTTCAATCCAATTATTTATAGGGGTCTGCTGCATCCCTTAAACCATCACCAAAAAAGTTAAATGCAAGTACAGTAAGTACAACAAACAGCAGCGGTATTAACTTCCATGGATAAAGGGCTATATTTTGTACTTGTTGAGCTTCTTGTAATAGAACACCCCAACTTGTTGCTGGTGGCCGAATACCCAGCCCAAGGAAACTCATGGATGTTTCACCAATAATCATCCCAGGGATAGCTAATGTCATGTTCACCACAAGATAACTTAGAAATCCAGGTATCATATGGGTCACAATAATTTTAAAATCGCTTACCCCAGAAACCTTGGCTGCCAAAATATAATCTTCTGTTTTTAGGGACATGAATTTACTTCTGACAACTCTGGCTAACCCTGTCCATTGTATAAAAGACAAGATAATGGTAATCAATAAAAACATCTTTACCACAGGAATTCTAGGTGGTATTGCGGCTGATAAGGCCATCCAAAGGGGTAAGGTAGGAAAGGAACGTATCACTTCAATAATTCTTTGAATAATGGTATCGACGAAGCCTCCAAAATAACCGGATATACTGCCTATTGCAACCCCCAGTATAAAACTGATAGCAACACCTGCAAGGGGTATGGTCAATGATATCTGGCTACCTAAGACAATTCTCGAAAAAATATCTCGCCCTAAACCATCCGTTCCAAATAGGAATATTCTTGCAGGATCGTCCACACCGTAAAGATGAATATCCGTTTTAAAAAGCCCTAATAAGGTATAGGGTTCGCCTTTTACAAATAATTTGATGGGATAGGTTTCATCTGTATTTTCTGTGTATTTTTTTCTTAACGTTTCCTTATCTCTAACAGAATCATAGGCATACACAAAGGGCCGAATATGAAACTTGCCTTTCTTATCGATAAAATGTATCTTCGTAGGGGGCGCATTCATGAATCGACTATCATAGCTTTCTAAACCATAAGGGGCAATGAATTGACCCAACAGCATTTGTATGTACAGAAAACCAAGAATAAACATGCTTATTCTTGCCAGTTTATGCCGTTTTAACTTCCTCCCCATTAATGACCACTGGGATGCAAAGTAATACTTCTCTTCATCTGCTTTATTCGATTGTTTATGTCTTCGATTAAATAATTTCATTTGTTTTTTCATAGGCTACATCCTCTTATCCATAAGTCGTATACGTGGGTCCAACCAAGCTAACATAATATCTGAAATCAACGTTCCTATGACGGTTAATACGGCCATCATTAACAACCAGCTTCCAGCAAGATACATGTCCTGACTTCGTAAGGCAGCATACATAACGGGACCTTGTGTTGGTAAATTAAGTACAATGGCTGTTATGGTAGAACCTGTAAAAATACCTGTTAATGACCACCCAATAGAGCTTGCAATGGGGTTAAGTGCTGCTCGGACAACATATTTATTTCTAATCTTTTTCTCACTTAGTCCTTTTGAACGTCCTGTTAAAACGTATTGCTGATCCAGTTCATCTAGCATCTGTCCCCGCATGACACGAATCAAACCACATGTACTACCTGTACCAATGACAATGACTGGAATAATAAGATGTTTCGCTAAATCGAATACTTTGGCAAGACTCCAAGAGGCATCTACATATTCTGCTGACATGATACCCAGCATGGGATCGCCAAAAACCTTAAACGAGAAAAACATGAGTAAAATAGCTAAGAGAAAGTTAGGCGTGGCCATACCGAGAAATCCAATAATCGTTGCAACATAGTCTCCAAAAGAATATTGACGCAACGCACTATAAATACCGATTGGAATAGCCACGAGATAGGTAAACAGCATGGTGAGGGATGAAATTAATAACGTGATACCCATCCGCTCACCGATGACATCCAACACCGGTTTATTATAAGAAAACGAATAGCCAAAATCACCCTCCGTCAATATACCTTTCATCCATTTATAATATTGCACATACAAAGGCTTATCCAAGCCATACTGTTCTCTCAGATCTTCGATGATCTGCATATCCACTGTTTCCCCTTCTTCTTGCAGCGTCGCAATGTATGTTGATACAAAATCACCAGGTGGCAGTTGTATCACAAAAAATACGACCATGGATACTAACAAGATAATAGGAATCATTATAATCATTCTTCTTGCAATATATTTTAGCACCATTATCACCTTTCTTATGTCCATACCCTGATCAGATATGGTGATAAGGCTGTTACATTAAAAGCATTAGCGTCCTAATGAAGGCTATCCATAAAAGTAAAAAACGTCCATCTCACAGTAAAATATAAGAGGTTGAAATCAAGCATAACCTCTTATATTTTGCGAAATCTCTAGCTAACGAAATGACTTTTACAGGACAGCCCCAGAAAACGCTTCAAAACCCAATACTTTTTAAGTCAACTGCCTATCCCTTATCGATCAAAATAGAATTGAACGGGTTTCGCATGTCCATATCCTCTAAATGGATCATTATATAATAACGTATTTGGTACGTTCTTTAAATCATTCTTTACCAGAAGAACCAATGGGTTTGGACTGGCATAACCGATATACCATTGATTTTTTTGATGCAAGTCAATGATTTTTTCAGCATACTCCAGAGCCACTTCTTTTTTCGTTGCTGATGCAATCTTGTCCCAATGCTCCACCAATGTTGCAATGTCCCCTTCAGGAGCTATACCCTGATCACCATTACTTGCAATATAGGAAGCATATTGCCCAAACAAAGGTGAATTAATGGTAACAGGTACTAAATTATCCGGACGAAGAATTAAATCAAATGAACCTACCTTCTGAGATACACCTTCTAAGCCATTGTTTAATTTTAATTCTTCATATAATGTTTCATCCACTGCTTTTACATTGGTTTTGATACCCACTGCTTCATAATACATTTTTAACAATTCTTCCGCTTGACCTTCTGATTGTTTCGTACTGTGATAAAGGATGAATGTAAAATCAGAACCATCTGCATAGGTTCTAAAACCTGTACTCTCATTCATGGGCAGCCCCATATCATCTAACAATTCATTTGCTCTTGCTACGTCATATGTATTCCATTGATCAGCCCAGCCTTCTCTGTAATACTTTAAGCCTTCTGGAATACTTGCCTGTTGTGGCACAGCAAGTCCATCGGTTATTAATTCCGTTAACTCTGCTCGATCAACAGCTACAGATAACGCTTCTCTAAAACGAATATCTTGGAATACCTTTCGTAACTTTTCATCTTCAACAGTTTGGTTTAATACGATACCGATACTTGTCCAGTCCGATGAACTCCATTTTGTGATGCGGTAATCACCAGCATCTTTGTTTTCCATCAATAAGGTAAACTCCGTGAAATCATAACCACGAATATCAATATTACCAGCAATACCCTCTAAAATAAAGTGATCTTTGCTTTCTACTTTGTCACATACAATACGGTCAATATAAGGTAATTGTTTACCTTCTTCGTCTACTTTAAAATAGTATGGATTTCTTTCAAATACTGTTCTAGAATCATCCGGATCATTTTGAATAATCCAAGGTCTTAAGGTTGGTCGATTCACTTCGATCCAATAATAATAGCCTGTTTGCTTTCCTAAGGTTTTAATGTCTTCATAGCCCAGCTCCTTAGCTTTAGCTAATGCTGTATCTTCTCCAACAATATGAGGGAGCAATTGCTCATGGTAGTGCTTTGGAGCAAATAACCACTTATTATCAATAGCTAACCGCTCTAGGAACATGACACTGGGATACTTGTGAATGACTCTAAATGTATAATCGTCAACTTTTGTCACTTCAGCTAAAGCCTTATCTCCTGTCTCTGGATCAACAGAATAGTAGCAGTTATACACGGATTTTCCAAATGTTTCTTTTAGCACCATTTCATGATAGTAGAAGATAACATCATCTGCTGTAAAAGGTACCCCATCTGACCATTTCATGCCTTCTCTTAAATAAATGGTATAGACTGTAGCATCATCATTCACCTGATAACCTTTTGCTACATTGGGCTCAATACCTGAACCGTCTTGTTTAAATCGAAATAAAGCTTCCTCTGTAATCTTTTCTAAAGTCCACTTGTCTTTTGATCCTCTCCAAGGAAAATGCAAGTCACCACCATATTTTCCAATGGCATCAAAAACAGGCTCAATCATCATATCCGCAGCAACCGGAAGTCTTTCCTCAACTTTTGGTAAGTCACCTGCTGTCACCATATCTGAAAGCATGGGGGCTTCTTGGAGGGTTGCAATATCAGCTCCTGTAATATCAACTGCCTTGGCTTCATCTAATGCTTCTTCCACAGCATCATCACTGGTTGCAGGTACATCTTCCTCTGGTTCGGTATCTTTTGACTGACACCCTGTAAACATGGATAGCATGCATGAAACAGCTATTAATAGTGCTAAAAAACTCTTTTTCATTTTTCTACCTCCCATTTTTGTTGTAAGTGTAATCACCATACTTATTGTGAAGCTTCCTTTCCAGCTCATGAACCAATGTGATTAATTCTTTCGGCTCATGAATGGTATAGTCTGGTTCTTCTTCTTGGCAATTTGGTGCATAAGCATATCTTGGCGACCAATCAAGGAGTATACTTGTTATGCCTAAGTGATTGGCACCTTTTATATCCCTTTTAATATTATTTCCTACCATTAAAATCCTAGAGGTATCTGCATGGGTTAAACCCGCTGCACCCATTGCTGCCAGAAACATACTTGGGTGGGGCTTTTTTTGTTTAATCGTCTCAGAATAAATCATGGATGTAAAATAATCATAGACCCCATTTTGTTGAAGGACATTTTTAAAAGACTGGGCAAGCCCGTCAGCTACTAATACTAACGTATACCCTTCTTCATAGAGGGCTTTAATTGTCTCAACTGCTCCTGGTATGACTTTTGCAGATAGCACAACGTCTTCATGATCTCTTGTTTCTGTTGATTCATCAATAATGGTATCCCCACTATCCATAAAGATGACAAGTTTTTTATTTTTCACGTCAACCAACCTCCAACATTTTTGTGTATACTATACGATATTTAGGTATAACTTAACCTAAATTTAATATATTTTTTACATTCTTTCAATCTAATCACTAATCACTTTCACCAAATACGCCCTTGTTTCCATCATACACCCATCCAATAACAATTACTACTCAATTTTTGCTAATAAATCAGAAATACTATGCATATTTTGTCCTTCCAGGGTGATTAGATTTTCTTTATAGGGTTCTAACAAGGGCGCATGAATATGCATCTTATGGATATTCTTTAACCAAAGAGCTGACATATCGAACAGGTCCCTTTCTTCTGGCCAAGTCACCATGAAATTATCCATATAGAGATGATGAACGCCATCTGCGACACATGCGGTTCTTGCCACACGTGCCTCTTTGCTTTTATTGGAGAATTGTGCACTGGACCAATCTTTGTATAATCGTGCATCCGAAAAGCCTTTATCATAGATCAGGTGGATGTCTCTTAAAAATATATGATTAAGATAAGCACCTTTTTCAGCTGTTAGCATAATCTTACCTTTTGTTCTAGCAATAAAATTGGTGATCTGCACATTGTTAATACTGCCTAATTTTGAATCTTCGTTCCTTCTTCTTAAATCAAGATGTATAGGAATCCCTAAACCAACGGATGGTGTACCATGGGTATCAGCAACAATATTCGTTATGGTGATGTCTTCCATTGAACCGCCTTCCAAGGCATAGATACCAATAGGCCTTGTGGCGTGATAGATAATACTGTTACTGAATGTAATCTGCCGCATATCATAAAAAGATTCCGTTGCACCAAGCTTAAAGCCCACACAATTTGAACGCAATAAACAATTTGTTACGGTTATTCTTTCACAAACGCCAGCATCAGGGGTGGTTTTTAAGACAATGGCATCATCGCCTGCTTCTATATGACAGTCACTAATCATAACATCTTGGCAACCATTGATATCAATAGCATCGGTATTCGGTCCTAAGATATGGTTTAAGATTCTTATGCTCCTCATGTTAATCTGTTTACAGACGTTCAGATGAATGGTCCAACCAGGAGAATCCAAGATGGTAAAATCATGAAAGGTAATATTTCTGCACTGGGTCAACTCAAACAAGGGGCTGACTCTCTGCTGTTTCTCTTTATACCAGCCTCTAGCATCTGGTTTGTCTTTCCAGAATAAAGGACCCTGTCCATTAATAATACCTTTACCATCAATGAGGATATTCTCACAATGATCACCTATAAATAAATGATAAGGTTGTCGATCCTTATTATGTCCCTGTTCATTGACATCATAGTGGTGAAGATTCTCAGATGCCACTAATTCAGAGCCCACTTCAAAATGAATATGTACATTGCTTTTTAGATAAAGATTGGATACGAGGTATTTGCCAGCAGGTATATAAATCATATCCCCGCCAGAATGATGTGCTTGATTGATGGCTAACTGGAAGACTTCCGTGTTTAATGTTTTTCCATCATTGACGCCGCCCAGCTCTAATATATTTATCATGCCAATTTCTCCTTATGGTCAATATAAAATGGATTAGTAAAAAGTACATTTTGCAATCATGGTGTTTAACCTATGTTCATCGTACGTTTATGTCATTCATATTATATAACATCCTATAAACTTTCGTCTTTGGTTATTTATTACAACCCATCTCTCCTTGCTTTTTATTGGGCTTTCTTGTTGGCATCTTGATACATTAAGCCTTCAATAAAAAATAACAGTGCTAGGGCTTGACCATATGGCATGGGCTCTAGGGGTATATTTTTATAAAAATCTTTGTGGTCTCTTCCCATGGGTGTACCATAGGATACCTGCTTAACCACGCCATCTTTATCAATGCGCTTCAATATAGGTTCTATAGCCTTTAATGCAACTTTTCTATATTTTTCATCAAGTATGCCTAAGCGACATGCCTTTAGAATACCGTATCCAAATCCTGCTGTAGCGCTGGATTCTGCATAGGACTCCTTATCATCGATAAGGGTATGCCACATACCTTCTTCATTTTGGAATTTACGTAAACTAATGACTTGTCTTTCAAGTGTATGCATGAGGTATTTTTTCATACTGTCTTCAAGTTCAATCATCTCTATAAATTCAGGAATGGCCATGGTAACCCAACAATTTCCTCTTCCCCAAAGAGCTTTCACAAAATTATGACTGCCATTAAATGTCCACCCATGATACCATAGACCTGTTTTGGCATGCGCTAAGTACTTGATGTGTAATAAAAATTGATATTTTGCTTCTTCTATGTAGGCCCGATTATCCGTCATCTTACCCATTTTAGCTAGAAATAAAACCGTCATAAAAAGTGTATCATCCCAGAGTTCCTGGTCATTCAACGTGTCCGACGTCATATGCTGAAAACCACCCTCTTTGGTTCTTGGCAGTTCATGCATGATCCATTCTGCCCAAGAAATACATGCATCTAAATAGGTTGGGTTTTTGTTAAATTCACATAAGTTGGCTAATGTTAACATGGGTGTTGTGGTATTAATATTCTTAGAGGGCAGCCCTTCTTTAAAACGTTCTTCATAATACTTCTCTAATGTTTCCAGATAATAGGTATTTTTTGTATGCTGAAACAGTTTCCAAAATCCATACAATCCCACGCCCTGAGTCCACTCCCAGAAACGATATTTTGAAATATCGTCACCACCAAGATTATTGTTCTCCATATTATCCAGAAACTTAACATCATCTGTATAGAGTACCTTTTTAAAGGATTCACTTAATACGTTGATTTTTTCTTCTAGGTTATTCTTCATGACTGCTCTCCTTATATACTCTTAAAACTTTTTCTAAATGTATTTCATGTTTCCCAGCTTGTTCAATAACCTTACCATTACGATATAAACACTGATCATCACGTATTTCCAAAGTTCCATAATGAGGATCGATTATTTTAAGTTCTGTCTCGCCATTATATTCAAATACTGTTTCTTTCATTGATTTTTTAAAGGCATGAAAGCTACCCCATTCTTTTTTTGCACCACATTTTATATATACGCCATGATGTCGTCCATTGGATATACATTCTTTTCCTGTGGCTGCACCATAGGTGGTTATCTTTACATCATGACTAAATCGTATATAGACATACGTATCCTTTACTTGAAGATATAATTCTTTTTCTTGACATATGATCTCATCCATTCGCTCAGGCATTATATACGTGTGAATAAAATGAACTTGCTGACTTTCATCGATATTAAATACCATTAACATAGCATTTCTATATTGTCTAACTAGAGGCATCATGCCATTACCTGCCCAGTAACTGGGTCTTTCCTCACCACTCATAGGCTTTTCCCCGGGATGGTTAATAAATAGTTGTGTACTATCACCACTCATTGCAAGGTTCATGATATGTTGCTGGTGTCCTTGTGTAAAGGGTTTGTAACCTTGAACACAACTCAGAGCATAATCATCGGTCGTATACGTATACAAATGAGCATGGCTTTCACCTTGGGTGAGCTCGATCACAGCACCTTCATCATCACCAAGTGCTATTTCCTGATAGTAATCTGGAGGCACATAGGATGATATACCGTACATGACCACTGCTCGGATTCTAAAATTCATAAACCCTTTTCCTGAAGTTATCCATTCAATAAAGGATGGTTCTGATAATTCTCTTGCTTTTAGTGTTTCCTCATATACCCTTCCATAAGAAGAAGATATAATGCCATTATAATTATGATAAGCCATCAGCTTAAAAAGAAAATCTAAGGCTTTTTTTGCCAATTGCTTTATATCGTCATCAGGAGCCTGATCATATAGATTAAAAAAACCAATCATATCAATGGGGACATAGGTCACAGAGTTCCATTCACCCAGACCATATTGAAAGAAATGATCAAACCAATGTACTAGCCTTTTCTTACCTATTTCTTTCTGTTTTTTTCCCTTTCTACCGCTTACAGTAAATACGTCATCTTCAAAGTAATCACCTGCCAAGTATTGTCCTACATGAAAGAGTAAGGCATGATTTTCGCTAAAATACCACATGACATCATTACCTGGTTCATCAATCCAATATCTAAAGTCCAACAGTACCTTTTTTATTTGACAAACCGTTTCATCGGATAAAAAGTTTCTATAGTGTTTCAATAAATGAATCATCGTACCTAAATAAAAGTCAGCGCAGTCCTCTTTTTTTTCAATTTTTTTAATCGCTGTTTCTAATATTTCTTGAGCTTCATCCGTGAGTCTACCTTGGGTTTCTAGAATAGCAATGGTTTTCATAAGGAAATTTTCACCATGCTTGGATAAAAACACAAGCGCTTGTTTTTTTCTTTCATAAATGGTGTTTGCCTGCATATCATTAGATATCTTATGGCAATAATTACCAACCACCAACCTTCTCTTAATGGCTAAACGTCCAATGTCAATCTTCACATCCACTTTAAACATACCTACAGCTACGTCCAAAACATGACCTACACATAGCGAATGCGTACCTTTTTTCACTGTGTATTGTCGTATCTTATGCCTATCTTCTGGGCTTGGTAAACCAAGTATCTGTAGCTCTATATCGGATTGGACCAAATCAGGATTATAGTTGAGTATCATATGGCCTTCAGCATAAACATCTCGCTCAAAATATAAGCTTTCCAGAAAATTTTCCATGTGCTGAACCATTGTATCATCCTCATTCATATGAACAATACCTACTAATGGCTCTGTATCCACATATCTTAATTCTATATAGAAAATAACATCTCTTTCTGCCAGCTCATCGGCATAAAGATGGAGTGTATTTTCTCCTTTTTTGCATGTAATCTTAATCTTCTTTAATGACCCTATATTTCTAGAATAGGGGGTAAACGATGCTGCTAATTCATCATTGACCCAAAGCTTTACCCCACCACATGTATAAAGTTCAAATGCCAATTCGCAATCTCTTTCCACATAAATCTTTGTCTCACCTGAAAAAGATATATAGTGGGGTGTATGAATAAAGGTTGTAAATTCAACACGATTATTTTCAAATGGAAAATAAAAATCTGTCAGACATACCTTCTTCACATCGCCAAGAGAAATTTGGTTAATTGGCATCTTCTCTAAAAATGCTTCTCTTACAGGATAAAGAACAGGTATATACTCTTCCCCTGGATTAACCTCCTCATGAAAGCATTTGGATTCTGATTGAAAGGGGGTTCTTTTTATCTTGGAGATGAACCAACGATTGACTGCTTGACTTTGATTAATTACATACTTATACTGATGCATTTTATCACTCTTTTCTTAATAATAGCATTCCTAAGTTATCTTAAATGATACAGGGAATAAGGAACAAAAACAACGCATATACATGTTATCTTTATTTAAAACATTGCATATTTTGCTTTTTTACTCATGGTTTAATCGTTAAAACATGGAATGGATGACATTAAAAAGAGGCTATCCAAAAATACATTTTAGGACAGCCCCTTGATGTGCAACGTGTTATTAAGGCATCCGCTATGATTTAAAACACTGACTTCTAATGTTATCTACTGCTTTTATCATTTTACATATCAAAGCACTGCGACTACCTTCAAGATGCTGTTGGAAAGTTCCTGCTCCCAGTATGGCTATGGGCTTTTCCTCGCCACCATATAGGGGTATACCAATACGAAGGATATTTTTCTTCAGATACCCATCATCCACCATAATGCCTTCCTGCTGAAATTGTGCTTCCATTCGCTGTAAATCATGAAGTGACATCTTTGTATCATCATGGTAGCTTGCCATGATCTGTTCTTTTAAGGATGCATTCAGATGCATCACATAGGGCATCCCCCAAACCATGGAACGGGCATATGGATAGCTCTCCCCAATAGCCATCATGGTCAAATTATCTTTATGAGCATGTTTCGTTAATACAATATATTGATCTTCTGTATACACAATGAGCAAAAGGCTCACTCCAAATGTCTCACTAATTTCTACTAAATATTGCTTTGCAATTTGTTTCAGATGCTGCCATGGATTATTTTTCTGGGCTAAGCTAAAAAACTTTAAACCAAGAATATATTTATTATCCAAGTTCTTTTGAACATAATCACCATGTCTCAGGGTATGCAAATAGCGATTCAGGCTACTAACATTGTATCCTGTTAAACTTTGTAGTTGGTTAAAACTTACCTGCTCTTCCTTAGCAATAATTTCTAGAATCTTAAGTCCTTTTTCCAGTGCAGGAGCTGGCGTAATGGCCATACATATCACCATACCTTTCTACTTCTTGTACGCATATACCACTTATTTCTTCCCCGAAAGATCATATGCTATCTACCATTTTCTTCTCATAATATAGAAAATAGCCAGTAGGTATAATAACCCAGCTATAGCAAATAATACTTGAAATATATCCAGAGACCATAGAGTCCATTCTTGATTAATACCTCGAATAATCATGGTACTGATGTTGGTACTTACAAATGAAAACACAGCCATGATAGCTGCATTGACAGCCAAATAGGATAATCGATACGCATGGTCTGTTAATTGTAGATTAACATTAAATTTAGCAATATTTAACCCTATCATAAATATACCATTTAAAAAGATAAAAATAAAGTAAATCACGTGGGTTTCTAAGGCTATGAATAGCCATAAAAAGTGAGATACAGCAAATAATAGACCCGTGTAGCCCATGATCTTCTTCCATCCATAATGGTCCACACCTGCTCCCCAAAGCTTAGCAAGTAACAGCTTGACGATAGCTGTAATGCTTGAAACAAGAGCAATGTAACTATAGGATAACCGTAGATGTGAAATGGCATAGACATTGAAAAAAGGTCTTGCAAAACTCCATGCAAACATCCATAAAAGTGAAAATATCATGAAACGACGATACTTCTTATCCTTTAAAGGCATGACCAATAACTTATTCAGAGGTCTATTACTCTTTGTTTCTAAAGGGTGGTCATGAAGCTTGGTAATAATCCATAATTCGCCTAATGCAAAGACTATACTAACGCAAAAAATAATCATAAATAAGCCAGACGTATGTACATAATGATCAAGAATTTTACCCAGTATAATTGGTAGTAATATACCAATGGCATTTGCTATAAGGTTACGGGTTGCATAATATCTTCCCTTTCTCTCTAATGGAATAATCTGATCATTCCATGCAAGAAATGTCCCACCCATAAATGCGGTAAAGGATAGAGAACTGAATATAATAAATAGGAGAATAACATATCGATAACTCTGAAACCAAGGTAGTAACATCATGAAATAAAAGATAACAAATCGTAGGGACCTGGCTACTAAAGTCATACGTTTAGGACTTTTAAATTTTTCATAGAACATGGGTGAAAATAGTTGAAGCACATTGGTCAGTGCAATAAAACCTACCACATACCCAATCTGATAGTCCATTAAACCTAGAAAAAGCATGTAACTGGTTAAAAACAATCCTCCTGGATTAGCAAAAAATTCAAACATACTTCGCATGGTAATACTCAATAAAAATGTATCCTTCTGCTGTAATTTCTTTGTGTTTAATTTTATCAAAAGACATTCACTTCCATATATGATATTTATACTTTCATATATTATAACACATTATAGCATCAATAACATCCCCATTACGTTTCTTTTCATGATCGTTATAACATTTTATTTGGTAACAGCTCCTAGAAATAGTGTATCCTAAAAAACGCCTCCTATTTGATGGAGGCGCAAGAATTTCTTTTGATCATATGTGTACTAATTATCTTTTGGATAGGTGGTAGCTTTTTATCACTAATTGCTTTCAATAAAATATCACAACAAGCTTTTCCAATTTCTTTATAATCTTGTGCCACTGTTGTTAAGGCTGGCGTAATCCAATCCAATAATTTGACATTATCAAAACCTATAATAGAAAGGTCTTCTGGCACTCTAATGTGCCGCTCATAACACGCTTGAATAGCTCCAAGAGCCATAATGTCACCTGATACAAAAACAGCCGTAGGCGGCGTCTCTAAGGCTAATAATTCCACCATGGCTTTTTTACCATATTTAAAATCAAAATACCCGCCACAGACAAGGTATTCGTCCAATACCTTTATGTGATGCTGGTTTAATACATCCATATAGCCTCTTTTTCGCTCTGCACCAGCAAATGTTAATGTATTACCATAGATATGAGCAATCTTACGATGGCCTTTGTCTATTAAATAGTTAACGGCTTCTAAAGCTCCTTCATAATGATTGGAAATAACCGAGTGGGTATCCCCATCTGGTATATCAAAAAGTACCGTGGGTATGTCGCTATGAATTAACGCTTGAATGCCCTCATCATCTGTATTGGTGCATAAAATAAACACCCCGTCCACATTTCTTTGTTTGCAGTGATCAAGATAGCTTCCAATAAGGCTATTACCAATCTGATTGGATATTAATATCATACTATAGCCACGTTCTTCCACAACTTCTCTAAAAGCTTGTACTACACCTGCAAAGAAAGGATGGGTTAAGCCAAGTCCCAAAATTTCATCCAGCATCACCCCAATTGTGAACGACCTTTTCATGACCAACCCTCTAGCTTGGGCATTAGGTATATAACCCAGCTCATCTGCTTTAGCAAGAATCGTATTACGTGCTTTTTCACTGATATCTGTATAATTATTGAAGGCTTTAGAAACGGTTGTAACCGAATAACCCGTTGCTTTAGCAATATCACCAATCTTAATCATCATTAACCTCAACTTATCTGTATGTTCTTTTTAACAGTTATCCCTTTTATGTTAAATCTTCTATTCTCGTTTGTCAATCCATGTATTACCATCTTTCCAATGATTATCTCTGTACAAACCTCTATTCGAATGTAATGGTTATACCTTTTATTTTCTTATCTCGGAGCGCTTTTGCCATGTCCTCTTCTAAGTATGCTTTATGATATCTTTTACCATCAATGATGATCTCAGTGATGGTAGCTTTGGCGTCTCCAAAAGTATCTTTCTTCTTTCTATTAATATAGGTAACATCTGTAGTACTAAATAACCGAAATGTAATTTTACCCTCATGGTCAAAGAGACTTCCTTTTAAAACAGGTGCAAATGTAAAGATCAAGTGACCCTTCTTCATAGAAAATCCTTTTTCTCCAACAAACATATACAGCCACATACTCAACACTTCTGCTGTAGAGCCACTTAACCTTGCAAAGAATCCTTGCCCGATAATCTGCTCATCTGGATTAACACTGCTTACAATGAATGACGAGTTCTCTGTGGTTGGTCTACCATAGATGATTGGGTCCATAAATGGCACGAGATTTGTGGTCATATCTTCATAAAAATGATCATATAACTTTGCTTTAAGGACACTTAATAAGTACTTATACGTCATATGTAAGAAGATGGATTCCCTTTCAAGCCAGCCAGGTGTAAATGCTCGAATACGCCCTATTTCCATGGTTTCATTTTCTAGACTTTCAGATGTTTTATACATCCTTAATGCTTGATCATAGATATCTGTCAACCTCATTTTTTTATATAATACACCTGCGGCTTTTGGATCCAATGTCTTCAAATATCTGGCTGGTGCTTCTAAAAATAGAGGTAACGCTCTTGCATTAAACTTTAAGGGTTTGGCAGCTTGTAATCCAAAGTTTGTTTGGCTGTTTAACAGGTCATATTCCAAGACTTCCATAATAAAGTAACTTGGCAATATGCCCTCCCCAACAGTTAAGGCTTTTTGTATGCCCTGCTCAAGTTTTATTTCCATTGCATTAAGTATATGAATGATTTCTTTTAGTTCAACATCACATTCTTGAGAAGAAAGTTGATACCTGGTTTTATAACGATAGTCTTCTTTAATGCCATTACATTGATCCCAAAAGGTTAAAGCATCTTGAATGTCCATGATATTCCCTATCTGTTTAGCTAACTCATAGATATCCTCTAGCACAAGGATATGGCTCATGTTTATACCTATTGCCATCAGCTCTTCTTTTAAAAAAGTAATGGACCGCTTTAATTCAACGGTTTCACTCATGCCTGAGCCAAAAAGTCCAGGTAACCCATTCAGGGCATCATTCCATCCAGGTTTATCCCCTTCCATCTCTATGCCCATGCCAAAAGGGTCGAGATTCATAAACTTCGTTAAACATAACACGAGCATTTTATTAAATAGATTGGTTTGAACTTTTTTTCCATGACCATCAACTAACCATTCATATGGGTATTTTTTCTTTTTAGCGATACCCTTATATTGCCGAACTTTATGGTCATCAGTAAGTCCATATTTTTTATGTCGGGGTAAGACATAATAGGGGGCATTATAAAAACCATAATCTTTTCTCTCCAGCAATAATGCTTCCATTTTATCAGGATACATATATTTAAAACTGTCTACTAAATCTTGATTATAGGTAAAATGATCACTCCAAAAGCCTTCAGCAAAATCAACATCGATTTCTTGGGAAGCATGGGATAGAACAAGTTCTAAAACAGGTCGGATATGCGCATCTTTCCTAAGATGTGATTGGATAACATGGGCTAGACTACCTGGGGTAAATGGCTGTTCAATCATATCAGAAATGGCATCCATAAGACCTTGGTTTATCAAGACATCTTGCTTTTCAAGAGCATCCACCCAAGCCCCTTTACCCTTTCTGTCCATGATGAATTTTGTTCCTTTAATGCTTAGTGGGTTATAGCCATCAGCTTGTATTAAGCTATAAAATAGCCAAATATTGAAATCAAACACTTCCGGTTCAAACACTAAATCATTTCTTCTGTTTTGATTCATATCCCTAAAATTACCATTCCCTTGAGAATAATAGGATGGTTCTATGGAAAAGAAATTATAATCCCTTTCTTGGTCACCATGCTTTCTTGAAAAAACATGATAAACATGTTTATTTTCTTTTCCTTGAAATAATAAAGGCTTTCCACCTCGCATGACATTATCCAGATAGCTTTGTCGCATATATTGATCAAATACTTTATTGCCCGTCGTCATCTGAATAGAACTGCATAGCTGATTAATTTCCTTCTTAGCTGCTTTCAATTGGAACGTTACCAAGTTTCTTAAATCCATTGTTTTTCCAAATTGATCCACTTCTTCGTAAGTATGACAGAATCCAAAAACACTGTCCATATACGCTGTTTTGTTCGGTTGAAGGTGAAGTTGTTTTAATTGAAATGCTGATGGTACTTTGTTGGCATACACTTGTTTTTTACAGGTTAAGTCCAAATAATCCCTCTGAATAAAACCAACAGGCTGTTGCAAATCTGTTCGATAACCAAATACAATATCTGGGTCATAGATGGTATACACTGAATCATCATGGATACTTTCATTGATATAAAAATAGCCTTCTCGAATGTCTTTTACAACGGATTCATCTTTGGAGCTGGAACGAAATTTATAATAGGGTATCTTCTGGTCTGTTTGACTAACCTCCATAAAGCTTCGCATTAAGTTACTCATTTCCTTATAAACACTGTTTTCAACACCATAAGGTAAAAGAGCTGGCATCCCATCAATCATTTCAATATGTTTTTCTTCATCCCCTAGGTTGTGAAGTTCAACCCTTCTTACAAGTCCCCCAAAAGGAAGATTAACAAGTGTTGAATACGTGACTTTAATAACTAAAGATTCTCCAAGTATATTCTCTTGTATAAAAAAGCCGTCTTTCTCGATACCCATGCTTCTATTGGATGCATCACTTGTCTGATTAAAAGGTTCAAGAACACGGGTTTCATGTTTATCCAATATTTTTATGAATGTACGAAAGCCATAAGTACTTACATATTGGTAGGCACTATTAGCTGGAAAAAACTCCATGATTGGGTGATTTTTATCTTCAATACCAAAACTGCTAATACCTTGCCCTCTATTCACGTAAAATGCCCATATGGGTATGCCCTTTTCACCAGCAATACCTGGTAAAAAACTGCTGAAAGGTTTTGCCTTGTGATAATTATGAATGATAAATCGTTCTTTGTTGTCAAAATAGTATGGTTCCATATTGAGCTCCTTTATTAACTTATGATTCATTTTGGTTGCTACATCCATCTTGCCAATGTGTGTAGTCTTTACAAAAGGGGCTGTAACAGCCCCTTTTTTTATTATATGAGCACTATTTTATACCAAGTTTTTCTTTATTGGTATCTACTTTCTCTTGTTGATATGTTACAATTTCTTTAAAATTATTTTCATCTCTATAGGATAAAAACGCTTCAAGTTGTTTATCAAGTTCATCATCACTTTTAGCCATCAGTAATTGAGGTAATACTTGCCCCCACTTATTATCTATCTTAAGATAATCAGCGCCAATATCTGAATCTGATGGTGGGTAAATATCATCAAATTGACCCATCCATGTGACATAAGGTGACGTCCATTCTTTAAACTGTTTTATTGGCTCTGTTAGTGGTGGGTTCCATTGACTTTGTATGGCTAAGTCCATGAACATCCAGAAGGTATTTTCTCCGCCATATTGTTGGTCAAATGCCGCTCTATCCGTGTTCATAAGTTCCAGTACTTCTGGTTTAAATGTATCCTTACCATCTACTGTATGATAATTACTTGGAGCACCTAAGTACGTATCATGCTGTCCTTCTTCACTCATTAAGTAACTCATGAATTGAATAGCACGTTCTGGATTTTTACAGTTTTTAGATATAAATGTGAGTGTCCAACCCGCAACACCTGTTGCCCCCAATGTTGGGTCATCACCTTTACTGTTTTTGGGCCCATGGATAGCGATGTATTGTTGTTCAGGGTTCTCATCATATAAGGATTTAATCGGTGCTAAAGCATCTTGCCCTTGATATAACATACAAAAATAACGACCTTGAGCAATTTTTTCTTCCATTTGAATTCTTTTGTCAATAAAGACATCATCCATCAGTAAGCCTTCGCTATAAGCCTGTCTAAAGGTTTTTAGCCAGGTCACCATGTCTGGATCAAATGCTCTATCATGTTTTTCATATACCTTACCATCTTTCTCTTTTGGAATGGCTAGGAAATTAGGAAGCATTTTATCAATGGATGCATTTCCAATATCCGTAAATTCTTGCAATCCAAATGGAATAATGGGTTGATTATTAATGACTGGGAACATCTCTTTAACATCTCTCAAGGCTTGTAAGAATCCTTCAGGTGTACTCATATCAGGTGAACCAATCGCTTCATACATGTCTTTTCTAACCAAGAAGGTTTCATTGGAATAAATGGTATCGTATTTTTCATAGTCTGATGGTGTATAAGACGCATTGGGATAACCATATGTGTGCCCATCTTCTTTTGCATACCAACCTAACTTAGCTGGATCTGCAACTTTAAAGAAGTAGGGATCATATGCTTCTGCTAATGTGTCAAGAGCGTGTACTAAGCCACCTTCAATCATGGTATTGACTTGGGGTTCCCACCAACCAAGTGTTACAATATCAGGCAATGTATTAGAAGCAATCATGGCGTTAATTTTTTCAGCTTCATTACCTGCTGGTACAATAAATTCAATATCAACACCTGTTTTTTCAGTAATGTATTGACTGGTATCATCAACACCCCATTGATTTGGAAACCATGAGAAGTTCAGGTACCATGTAAATTTTACGTCATCATCTGCATAATCTTTCCAGCCAATCCCTGTTGTTGAATCCTCTACAACTGCATCTGATGAGTCCTCTTTTTTGGCATCTGCAGTTGAGGTGCTTTGCTTTTCATTACTGTCTTCTTTTGATGAACATGCCGTAAATACTGATACAATCAGTACAGCGACACATAACCATGTTAAAAATCTACTCAAATTTTTCTTTTTCATTGTTTACCCTCCCTAAATTGTTTAACTTATTTATTTTTAGCCTAACCTTTAACAGCGCCAAGCATAACGCCTTTTACAAAATACTTCTGCAAAAATGGGTATACAAGCACAATGGGTAGTGTTGTCACTACCATGGTTGCATATTTGATGGAGTTGGACGTAATATTACTCTTACTGACACCAACTGGACTGGATATGGCCATTCTTGAAGAACCTGCTTCAGCCACAATCTTGTAGAGATACGTTTGAATGGGTTGAAGACTGGTCTTATTGATATAAATCACACCAAAGAAGTAATCGTTCCAATGCCACACACCTGTAAATAAGGCAATTGTAGCTAACACAGGTTTTGATAGGGGTAAGATGATTCTTAAGAAAATAACAAAATCATTAGCCCCATCGATTTTAGCTGATTCCTCTAAAGAATCAGGTATTTCTCTAAAGAAAGCCATGAATATGAGCAAGTTAAAAAAATTAAACATGGTTGGTATAATATAAACCAAGAAATTATCCAGCAGATTTAAGTTTTTTAATAGTAAGAAGAATGGAATAAGCCCACCGTTGAAAAACATGGTAATTGTACCCAACGTCATGTAGACTTTTCTTCCAAATAAATTCTTCTTTGAAAAAGCATAGGCTACCATTGCTGTAAAGAACACATTGGTCACTGTTCCTATAAATGTTCTTAAAACAGTTACTGAATAGGCTGTAATAATGCCACTATTTCGAAATACCGCTCTATAGTTATCTAATGTAAATACCCTTGGAAACCAGAATATGCCACCCTTCATGGCATCTCCACCATCATTAAAAGACAGAATAACCGTATACCATATAGGGTACAGTGTGACAAAACAAATGATGAGCATGATTACTACATTCGTACGATCAAATAGCCTTTCTTTTTTACTTATACGAATGCTATTTGCATGTCTCATATAACCACCTCCTAGTATAAACCATGACCTGTTAGTTTTTTGGTTACTTTATTCGCTGTTAACAATAAGCATAATGCAACAATTGATTTAAATAATCCAATAGCCGTTGCATAAGAAAATCTTCCAGACTGAACCCCCATACGGTATACATATGTATCAATAACTTCTGCCATGGAGGCATTTAACGCATTTTTCAACACCAATATTTGTTCAAAGTTGGTATTCAGCAAATTGGCCACTGCAAGGACAAATAAAATGGAGATGGTTCCTTTAATACTCGGTAAAGTGATATGCCAGATCTTTTGAAACCTTGTGGCACCATCCACAGTAGCAGCTTCATACATCTGTGGGTCAATACCACTGATTGCTGCAAGATAGATAATGGCACTCCACCCCAATTCCTTCCAAATATCTGAAAAGACAGTGATCAACCAGAAATATTTAGGTTTTGCTAAATAATTAATGGGGGTATGACTTGGGTTAATCATCGTCTGTAACTCATTAAATAGACCCACATCTGCTAACCACGCCATGAGGATACCACCTAAGATAACCCATGAAAGAAAGTGTGGTAGATAGGATACCGTTTGAACAAATCTCTTAAGCTTTACTTGCCTAATTTCATTTAACATAATGGCAAAAAGAATCGGTAAAGGAAACCCAATGATTAATTTCATGAAACTGATGGCAAGGGTGTTTCGCATGATAGGTATAAAATTTTCATCCGTAAAAACCTCTTTGAACCATGCCAACCCAACCCAATCCACTTCTGAGATTTTCTTAATGATGCTATAGTCTTTGAAGGCTATAATGATGCCATACATTGGCGCATAATTAAAAACAATGATCCATGCAATGCCTAAAAGAGCCATCATCTGGAGATACTTTTCTTTTCTCAGTCTTAAAAATAGTTTTGTCTTCATAGTAACCTCTTTTCACATGAGTTGTTGTGATAACGAAATCGTTTTCGTTTTTTGTAAAAAAAATTTGTCTTTTTACTATTATATAAGTAATTATAAATTCTAAATTCTAAATTGTTTAGACATGCTCTAATGATTAATTTCGTTACATTTGTAACAACTATATAGGCATATATCGAAATCGTTTTCGTTGTCATTATTATAAACAATTGTATACGTATTGTCAATACTATTTTTAGTAAAATAGGATAATAATACTTTCCAAGAGTTTAAAAAACACACTGGTAGTTATCCAATGTGTTTTATCCATTTTAAATAAATGTTTCCATGCTCTATGAACTTTTATGCTTGATTTTCATAAATGGTCCATTGATAACTTAATCCCTTATGTTCTTGCATATCACTCTTCCATGTCAAAACCCAGTTATCGCGCTTATCCAAACTGTTGATAGAGGTATCTGCTGGTAATGCATCATAGATTTTTGTAATGTATGCTTTCTTACAGTCATCCATAAATAAGTTATAAACCTCTGCCCCGCCAATAACATAAACATCTTCCTCGTCATAGTCCTTTACATAATCCAGTACTTCTTCCTTACTATGACAGACTACGGCATCATCACGTACAAATGATGGATTACGTGTCAGTATGATATTTGTTCGATGTTTAAGGGGTTTCCCTCCGGGTAGTGATGCAAGTGTTTTTCTTCCCATAATCACTACTTTTCCTGCTGTTTTTTCTTTAAAATAAGGTAAGTCACCTGGTAAATACGTCAGCAATCCACCTTTATATCCAATGGCCCAATTGTTATCCACCACTACAATGAAATTCATCCACATGTCCCCTTTCATTTTGAGATGTTGTCCACAATCTATAACGTATCATGCACATGGCTTGTTTATAAGTCTAAGTTATCCACGTATGGAAGCTTTGGCACTAACTATACAGCTACTGGTATGCCTTTTACGGGTTCACCTTTTTTATAACCCACTAACTTAAAGTCATCCACTGTAAAATCGTAAAAATCTTTTACATCTGGATTAATGATAAGCTTAGGTACTTCAAAGGCCTCTCGGGCAATCAATTCTTCTACTATGGGTACATGTCTATCGTAGATATGGGCATCTGCAATCACATGAACAAATTCTCCTACTTCCAGATTCGATACTTGGGCAAACATATGGACAAGGGCTGCATATTGAACCACGTTCCAATTGTTAGCCACTAAAACATCGTTGGATCGCTGATGTAAGATGGCATTTAACCGATTACCCGTCACATTAAAGGTTACGCTATAGGCACATGGATAGAGATGCATGGCATGTAGATCGTCATGGTTATAGATATTGGTTATGATTCGCCGACTATAAGGATTGTGTTTTAAATCATAAAGCACACGGTCCACTTGATCAAACAAACCTTCTTTGTATTGGTGTTTGACACCTAATTGATAGCCATAAGCTTTGCCAATTGAACCGTCTTCATCAGCCCAACTATCCCATATTTTACTTTTAAGCTCTTTGATGTTATTGGACTTCTTCTGCCAGATCCATAATATTTCATCAATGGCTGACTTAAGATACGTGGGTCTTAATGTGAGAATTGGAAACTCTTTTGATAAATCGTATCGGTTAACAACACCAAATTTTTTGATGGTATGGGCAGGAGCACCATCTTCCCATCGCGGTCTAACTTCTTGACCTTCAGAGCTGTATCCATTATCTAATATATCACGACACATGTCTATAAATATGCTATCTGCTTGACTCATGATGAACCCTCCTCAACTGCTTTTTCTTGTTTAATATTACATGATTTGCACAAGATTGTCCACCTCTCTTCCTATTGATTTTTTGAGAGATAGCCTTAACACGATTTGAATTATGGGCTATGGCCGTGTTATAGTATATATAGGCTAATCAATAATACCTATAGATCACAAGGAGGTTTTCTTATGCATGATAATACGACGCTTATCTATTTAGAATGCCCAATTCAAAAAGACATTGGAGCTGTATGGAAGCTATTAAGTACAAAGGAAGGATTAAAAAGTTTCTTTGCACCTGATATTGATGTGAATTTCAAAGTGGGTGGTAAGTTTGAAATCCTGTTTGATATGGATCAACCAGCAGGACTACGAGGATCAGAAGGTATGATTATCTTAAATATTGAACCCGAATCCATGCTGTCTTTTACTTGGAATGCTCCTCCATCCATACCGGACATTCGCGCTCAAATGACCGTTGTTCACATTTATTTAGAACCAACAGAGGATGGGTGTCTCCTTAAACTTATTAATTCTGGCTATGGCAAAAGTGAATCTTGGCAAAAAGCTCGCCGTTATTTTATTCGTGCATGGGGTGACATTGTATTACCACGTCTAAAAAAAGTAGCAGAAGAAGGTACTCATTCATTTTAGATCTATGGAACTAAAAATAGGATAACAATTGGCACCCTTTATTCTACTGGATGACTAACTGTTATCCTATTCATTATCCGCTTTAATGCATGACTAACCCATATAACGTGTGCATTCTTTTAAATAAAAGATATCATATACAAATCAGGCATTTAATTTTTGACATTCCGCATACTTTCGAATATCGGATAGCCCCATATATTGATTGACTTTATCCTTATCAATAACCAGTAATGTGGGCGCTGTTCTTACTTTATATTGGGTTGCCAGCTCTGCATGTTCATCTGCATCCACAACTTTTATCTGATGGTTTACTAAGTACGATTTAGCCATATGACAATTTGGACATGTTTTTGTCGTAAATAACAGTTTACTCACATCTCGACTCTTATCATGTGTCGTTGCTATTTCCTCTTTTGCCTTGGTTTTTAGATGGGTTACTTTTATGTTGGCGTTTTGTGGTTCATATTCTTTTCGATGTTTGAATTCTTGTGCCTTGCCATCATTCCAATGCTGTACTGGACGATAATACCCTGTTATACGACTGTAAACTTCGGCTACTTCTCCGCAATCCGGACAGGTATACACTTCACCTGCAATATAACCATGGGTTTTGCACACGGAGTAAGTTGGTGACATGGTATAATAAGGCAATGTGTAATTCTCTGCTATGGTGCGTACAAGGTTAGCTGCTGCTTTCCAATCGGGTAATTTCTCACCTAAGAAGGCATGGAATACTGTACCTGATGTATATTTGTTTTGGAACTCATCCTGTAAATCAAGGGCATCAAAAACATCCACGGTATAACTAACTGGTAAATGCGTACTGTTTGTGTAATAAGGTGTTTCCCCTTCACTTGCAGCCGATTGGATATCATTGTAACGCTTTTTATCATGTTTTGCTAAGCGATAGCTGGTTGACTCAGCTGGTGTGGCTTCTAAGTTATAGAGATCACCATATAATTCTTGATAATCCGATAAGCGATTACGCATATGGTCCAGCACATCAAGAGCAAAAGCTCTGGCTTTATCATCTGTTAAATCTTGTTGTAACCACTTAGCATTACGTGTAGCTTCATTCATACCCACTAAGCCAATGGTTGAAAAATGGCTGCTGAAACTACCAAGGTACTTTTTAGTATAAGGGTATAGGCCTTCCTTCAATAATTTGGTGATTACATCTCTTTTTATTTTCAATGAACGAGCAGATATATCCATCATATGATCAAGACGCTCGTAGAATTCTTCCTCATTATGGGATAAATAAGCAATCCGAGGCATGTTGATGGTTACAACCCCAACAGAACCTGTGCTTTCACCTGAGCCAAAAAAACCGCCTTGTTTCTTGCGTAATTCTCTTAAATCAAGACGTAGACGACAACACATACTTCGAATATCACTTGGTTCCATATCACTGTTAACGTAATTGCTGAAATATGGTGTACCGTATTTTGCTGTCATTTCAAATAAGAGTTTATTATTTTCTGTTTCATCCCAATTAAAATCTTTTGTAATGGAATACGTTGGAATTGGATATTGGAAACCACGACCATTGGCATCACCTTCAATCATAATCTCAATAAATGCCTTGTTAATCATATCCATCTCTGCTTGACAATCACCGAATGTAAAGTCTTGCTCTACACCCGATACAATGGCTGGTAAATGGGCTAAATCATCTGGTACCATCCAATCCAAAGTAATATTAGAAAAGGGTGATTGTGTTCCCCAACGACTAGGTGTATTCACACCGAACACAAAGGATTGAATACATTGTTTTGTCTCTTTATAAGAAAGATTATCCACTTTGACAAATGGTGCTAAATAGGTGTCAAAAGATGAAAAAGCTTGTGCCCCTGCCCATTCATTCTGCATAATACCTAAGAAGTTAACCATTTGATTACAGAGTGTTGATAAATGGCTTGCTGGTGCTGATGTAATCTTACCAGGTATGCCACCTAAACCTTCTTCTATTAACTGTTTTAATGACCAACCTGCACAGTAGCCTGTTAACATGGATAAGTCATGAATATGTAAATCTCCATTACGATGGGCTTTTGCAATTTCCCCATCATAAATTTCTGATAACCAATAATTAGCTGTTATTGCACCTGAATTATGTAAGATAAGTCCTCCAACAGAATATGTAACGGTAGAATTTTCCTTCACACGCCAATCTTCTTCTTTCACATAGCTGTTGACAATGTCTTTGTAATCCAATATGGTAGATTTCATGTTACGAATCTTTTCTCTTTGCTTACGGTATAAGATATAAGCCTTTGCTACATCCGTATATCCCGTTTGTTCAAGGGTATTTTCAACACTATCTTGAATATCCTCAACGGTAATCTTGTTTTCTTCAATTTTACTCTGAAAATCGGATGTTACTCTCAATACCAAAATGTCTAATATGTCGTCCGTAAATACCTTATCTGTAGCTCGGAATGCCTTTGTGATGGCTTCCTTAATCTTACCTAAATTGAACTGACTAACCTTTCCGTCTCGTTTTACAACCTCAAACATGCATTGTGCTCCTCTCTATTGGCAATTACTAATAATATACCACAATTCACCAACAGGGTCAATATAAAAAACACTATATAATGTGTTATGCTCATAGCAAAACACAACATATGGTGTTTTTCTTTTAGTCTAAAGTACCTATAAAAAAATAATTTATAAGGCTTTTTATCCATTTTTCTACAAAATTCAACCCATTAGCCTTACAAAATACCACAGCATATTGTATTTTTAAAATTACCTATTGACACAATATATTGTGGTATTTTTTTATTCCCTACAACAAACCATGTCTTTCAGAGAAAAACACTCATGAAAGCTCCATGACTTTCTTCCATTCACCATATAACCGTTCATCAACATAAGCTTCAATGTAAGTCCCATCATTTTCATAAGATTCATGAACAATTTGCCCATTAGTACGAATTTGATTCAGTAATGTACCTTGAGCATAGGGTATGGTGGATTTTAATAACATCTTATCTTCTTGAATCTTTTTTTCTATAGCCTCTAACAATGTGTCAAGACCTGTACCTTCTTTGGCTGAAATCTCCACCGTTTTAAAAGCTTTGTCATCGGTTAGGTACTTTTCTGCACATTGATCCATTTTATTAAAGGCTGTGATAACAGGTTTTCCTGTTGCACCTAATCTATCTAAAGTTTCATAGACAACTTGAATATGCTTTTCTGCCTGCTCATTGGATGTATCCACGATATGCAATAACATATCTGCTACAACTGCCTCTTCTAAGGTTGAATGAAAGGCTTTTATCAGATGATGAGGTAATTTACGAATAAAACCAACCGTATCGGTCATAAAAACCTCTGTACCATTGGGTAACACCAGTTGTCTGGTGGTTGGATCTAGTGTGGCAAATAACTTATCCTCTGATAACACATCAGCATCTGTTAAAGCATTAATTAAAGTGGATTTCCCTGCATTGGTGTAACCCACAATGGCGATGCGCAGCTTGCCTTGTTTCTTTCTTCGCTGACGAATAAGGTCACGGTGATGTTTTACCTCGGATAACTCTTTACGCAGTTGGGACATCCTTTTTCTAATATGTCGCCGGTCCGTTTCCAATTTTTTCTCACCTGGACCTCTTGTACCAATGCCGCCACCCAGTCTTGATAAAGATGTTCCAAGACCAATTAACCGGGAGCTTCGATACTGCAACTGAGCAAGTTCTACTTGAATAATACCTTCTCGCGTATGGGCATGCTTGGCAAATATATCAAGAATCAACATGGTTCGATCGATGACTTTACAATCTAATATCTCTTCAAGATTCTTTAATTGAGCTGGTGATAATTCATCATCACATATGATACCTACAGCTCCTAAAGTCTTAACTGCCATGCTTACTTCTTCAATCTTACCTTTTCCTAGATAGGTGCCTGGATGCAACCCTTCACGATTTTGTACGATTTTTTCTAATGTCATTGCACCTGCTGTTTTAGCTAATTCTTCTAATTCATCCATTGAATCCTTGATATCATATTCATTGTCTCTTGTGGCTATACCCACTAAAATTACTTGTTCCATTATGTCATTCTCTGTTTGTAATGCTGTTTTCGTCATAAATAATACCTCCTATCGAAACTAAACGATAGGTTTACCTTGGTAACGTTTATTACCTCACTATCCCTTTCGTTTCTTTTCAATCCATTCAATTTCTTTTTTTGCTTCTTCCAAATCATGTTTCGTTAAAACAAGATTCATCATGTCTAACGCCTCCTCATATTTTTCTTGATATTTTAAAGATAAACCCTTTGAATAATAAGCTAAATAATGCTGAGGGTCTATCTCAATGGCTTGATCATAATAGGTAATCGATTCTTCATACTGACTTAATTGTTGATACCCATTACCTATCTCCACAAGAACAAGGTAATTATTAGGTTTTACCTCATTATATTGCTTAAATGCCTGAAGTCCATCTTCATATTGTTCCAATGTCATATGCAAATATCCTTTTTGGACCATGGCATCAAGATTCCCGTTACTAGCAGCTACTGAAAAATCAGTTAATGCTCTGGCAAAGTCTTCTTTTAATAGATATTCATTGCCTCTGCCAATGTATGCATCATTATAATGGGGCCATCTGGTGATCATGTAATCATAGATTTCAATGGCTGTATCCTTTTCACCTATTGCACTGTGAATAAGTGCTTTGGTGTTATACACCTGTGGAATACTGGCGTCTATTTCAATAGCCGTGTCCACATCTGCTAGTGCTTTGGTGTATTCCTCTTTTATAAAAAACACAAACCCTCTGTTTCCATAAGCGTATGCATAGGATTGGTCGATGGTTATGGCTTCGTTATAAGCTTCAATGGCCTCATCATACTTTTCCCAATCTTTCAGTAAAATACCTTTTGCATTATAGAAGGTTTTGTCATTTTTGTTAATGGCTAAAGCTTCATCAAAGGACGCTATGCCTTTCTCAAAAGCACCAATCATACCATAAGCTGAACCTTGGGTAACGTAAGTTAAGGCTAAAAGCTGTTTGTCATCAAAGTTCTTTTTTAAGGCAATGGCTTCATCCAAGTTTTTAAGTGCTTCATTTACTTGACCCATAGCCAATTGAAAATAACCTCGATTACTGTAGGCCACTGGATCTTTTGGATTGACCTCAATGGCTTTGTTCATATCTGCTAAAGCTTCTTCATATTTTCCAAGGTAAAAATGAATCATACCCCGATTAGCATAGGCTGTGGAATAACTGGAATCTGCGGTTATTGCCTCATTATATTTTTCTAAAGCACCTTGATAATCTCCACTGATATATAGCTTATAACCTTCCTCATTAATGGCCACAGCAGGGCTCTTAGAACCACAGCCTGTGCTTATGAGAATCAGTAGAATCAATAGTGTACTTATCCGTCGTATTTTCTTCATATAGCTAACTCCATTCTTTTTGAAACAATAAGGTTCAACAACAGAAGTTAAGCTTTTACTTCCGCAGTTAAACCTTATTATACCATAATACATGGCAATTATTAAATTAATTTTCTATGAGGTTACTGGCGGGTTCCTCTTATAGCTTCAAAAGAACCAAGGAGATTCAGTTCCCCATAACCCCATTCTCGATTAGGATAATCTCTTGCACTTGTGCGGGTTGCACCTCGGATCAGGTAATTACGCACGTCATTGGTATCCATCACCGAATCATTTCCTTGAACAATGCCCCACTCTAACAACAATGCTGCTGCTCCTGCTGTAATGGCGGTACTGACACTGGTACCGGACATGGGGCCAAATTGGTTATTGGGTAATGGACCGACAACGCCCACACCTGGTGCTACAAGATCTGGCTTTTGGGCATAATCCCGTGTAAGCCCCCTTCCAGATGGCAGATAGAGGCTGCCTGTCTGATGGTTATAGGCACCTACTGTAATGACACCAATGGTTGTAGAAGGATCCGTCACAGTGGTATATGGATCTGGCTGTAAAAATTGTGTTTCTTTATCAATCCACCCCTCTCTTGGCAGCCATATATCAAATCGACCGTTAATAATCAGGTCACCATAGAGGGTAAAGGTCCAGATGCCTTCGGTGGGTTCAACCATCCTTATAAAAATAGCTTCATCACCGGTTCTTGCCTCTGAAAGCTGATATTCAATAAAGATGACCGTTCTTTCCAGCAGCAGCTTCACTTCTTCTTTGGCTGTTAAGGTTGCTGGAATACGTTCAATGACTTCCCCAGTTGGCGACGTGACGGATAATGAGATTTTATCCGGCGCATTACTCCATATGGTCATGGTGAAACCTGATTCATTAGGCGCTACCTTTATTTCCACATTTTTGCTTTCCTCTTCTTCTGTAAACTGCCCCCGATAGTGATGGGCAAGGTTAGCCTCATTACCTGCAGCAACAATGATAGCATTGCCGTTACGCTGGGCAAGGGATTGAACATATGTTTCCATGATGGATGTACCATCGTGAGCACCTTGATTACTACCCAGGCCAACGATAATAGCCACAGGCATGTGCAGTTTGTCAGCCATTTCCGTTATATACTTTAGACCAAGCATCATATCGGTATCTTGATAGATTTCTACATCGTCATCAATTAAATAAAAATCACGGAAACATTGCTTCGCCTGCTTGAGTTTAACCACAACCAATGAGGCATCAGGTGCTGCCCCCACAAAACTGCCGTTGGGGTCCTGACGACCTGCAGCCATGCCAGCAAGAAAGGTCCCATGCCCAGAAGTATCCACTGAGGGCACTACGGATAAGGGGTCTTCTGCATTCAATGCTTCATTAATTTGTTCTTCTGTATAGACGGTTCCATATGAGAAGCCTTCCGGTGGAGGTCCTTCTGCAATGGTTTGATCCCATAGACCTACTATTTTTGTGGTATTGTTCTCATATTTAAATATATCGTCGTTATAATCAATGCCTGAATCCACAATCCCAATGAGCACCCCTGAACCTAGTAACGGCACAAAAGGCTGGTCATGGAACGTCAGAATACCCGATGTATCAAGAGCACTTCGGGCATAGGGACCATATATCTGCGGGATATGACTGAGATCTGCATCAATGAGACACGCACCATTTCTTGATATATGAACAATGGCATAGGCTGGATTAATAATTTGAACACATGTGGGTTCATAGGTCTCATATATATCATCTAATTCCTCATATTCAACTAGCAGGTCCAGATAGTCATCGGATATAATGGCTGTTTTACATTCCTCTAAATTGCTGTCGTCATCAATACGTGTCTCGTTCAACTCATGATGCTTCTCAAGCCCTGAAGGATTATATTGGGTGTAATGACTGGACTGGTTCATCTTTGCATAGGTCTCAAGGGTATCTACTGCCTGCCCACTCAAGTTATCAAATACGTTGGCTAAGCATAATACCCCATAACCTGTTGCCATACTTGGATAGTCAAACAATTGAAAATTTCTTCTTGCTGCTCTTTGTAAATAGGACTTTATTTTTTCACCGTAAAGATACGGGTCATTACCTTGAACAATTCCCCATTCCATTAAGAGGGCTGCTGAGCCTGTAACAAAGGGTGTAGCCATACTTGTGCCACTAAAGGTATCATAACCACCTCCAGGAACTGGTGCTGTAATATCAACGCCTGGGGCTACTAAATCAGGTTTTATGGTCATGACATTGGAAGGTCTTGTAAATCCTCTACCTGAAAAAGGGGCTAGGCTGCTGGTTGCTGAATTGTACGCTCCTACAGTAATGGCTTTGGTGGCAGTGGATGGCATGGTTAATGTTCTTTCAATGGTAGGCTTTAAAAACTTGGTTTGTTTTCCCACAGAACTGGGCAACCACATATCGAAAACCCCTGATACGATATTAATACCTCTTAACTTAATCTTCCAGACACCTTCCGTAATAAATTCTCTCAATGTTGGTATCATCTCTATATAGATTTGTTGATCAAGGTTATAAGGTGAAGGTTCGCCATAGTAGAGCAAAATCTGAGTACCATCCAGAACAAATTGCTGTTTACCCAGAATCTGCTTAATGGGGCCAGACGATGTGCCATTTGGCGCTTCAATCTCAACAGTCATTTCATCGGAGTAACTTTTCCATAGCTGTATCGTCATGTTTTTTTCACCTGTAAATATGGCAATTTCAATGGTTCTCTCTTCATCTTCTTCTACTGCTCCATTTGTATGTAAGCCCGTATCCCCTTCATTTCCTGTTCCTACGACAATGACATTTTTCCATTCATCTGCCATGGTATCGATAAAGGTCTCAAAGAGGGATTTTCCATCATGAGGACCTGCATTGTTCCCAAAAGATAAATTGATGGCAATGGGTTTTCCAAGTGCTTCTGCCTCACGTATAACAAAGACCAATGCCCTCATAATATCCACTGAACTGGGGAACGGGTCCCTTGTATTACCTAACTTAACAATGATAAATTCTGCTTCAGGTGCTACACCTTTGTATCTGCCACCACTAGCTCTTCCATTGCCCCCGGCGATTCCTGCAACATGGGTACCATGTCCAGAGAAATCGTCTGATGGTACCACTTCCAGCATATCAAATTTGTCCCCTGCTTCTAATGCGCTGTTTATATCATCTGAAGTGTAGATAGAACCTTCTGAAAACCCTGGTGGTGGATTTCCTGGTATGGTTTGATCCCATAGACTGGCAATTCTTGTTGTACCATCTTCATTGCGAAAATCTGGATGGGAATAATCAATGCCTGAATCCAAGATACCTAATAGCACGCCTTCTCCTTGTAGACCGTAAACATTTTGAACAGTGGCAATACAAGCAGAACTGAGACTTGTATCGAGAGCAAAATATAAACGACTAGGTTTCTCCACAAATTCAATTTGAGGAAAAGTTGCAAAAGCATCTATATTTTCCTGTAAAATCGTAACAATCGCATAATCTTTTGTCAGGATTTCAATATTCTCAGTTAGGGCATTAATATCTTCGTTAGCAATAATATTACCGTTATACTTGACAATAATATCCCACATATTGGCTTCCACATCATATCCAACATTAAGGTCCGTTGTAAATTCTCTTTGTCGCTCGTTTAAATTCATGGCAAGATTTAATCGATCATCAACCTTTTGGCTATTATTCATATTGACCCCTTTTAGTATCTTCATTAAAGTCTATGAAAAAAAAGAGAATTTATTTGTATAAAATACATGTTATTGCTAAATAATATGAAAGACATAGTTCCTATGTCCACTTTTTGACCTACCAACACTGGTAAAAATACAAAATAACTATCCTCCCTTAAAAACGGCCTATTGGCCGTTTTTTACTGTTTTATAATTAAATCTAAATAGACACGGGATATTTCCAGCTTTTGAAATGATCGCGTTTATCCTCTATAAAACAATTTGACTTTCATTTTTTTATGAAATATACTTATGAGTAAATGAGTTTCTCCATTAATACATGGATTGAGGTGATGATATGTCCAAATTAAAAAGATTGGCATACCTAAGTGTGGTTTTCGTCTTGTTAGGTCTCTATGCTGTAGCTATATATTATGCGCTATCCAATAATAAAAACAGTGGTGAAATTGTTGTCTATTGTTTCGCCTCAACTTTTGTTCTTTCCGTCTTTATTACCGTGTTGTTGCGTGTTAAAAAGTATTTGGATCAAAAAGACAGCTAAATAAAAAGCGTGCTAGTCAATCAAAAAAAAAAGGGGCTGTCAGAAAATACATTTTAGGATACTTAATGGCCTAGGAAGATATACTTCGCTTTCGCATAATACTGTATATCTCCCATGTAGTATCGTGAGATGATTTTCGGACAGCCCTTGCTTATTTATATAATGCGTTCAATAATTCTGTCTTCATGGTCTTTGGATGTGACTCTATCCAAGAAAATGTCAAATGAACTTTCCATGATATAGACGATTTCTATTAATTCTTCCACATGATGATACGCAAAATATTCTTCTATATGGCAAGCTTTCATGCTCTTTTCTAATTCAACATCAAGGACTTGTTCTTCAAGTTCTTGAGCCATTTGCAAACTATCTAATGATGTTAACGCATGGGTTATTATGAGTTTTAAATAAGCTTTTTTTACTGCATAATAGTAAGCTAATTGAATAAAACTAAAGCGATCTAATACCATATGAGTCGTTTCAATACATAATTCGCAAAGCACGATAAGAGCATCTTCTTCTGTCACTTGATGTTCTTTTAAGTACTTATAAATAGCATGTATTGCCTGTGCAAAATCTAAATATACCATATATATGTTCTGAAATCTATGTGTTTCATTTTTTAATTTTTCATACATGCAATAAATATCTTCCACATATGTAGCCATATTTTCTTCCATAAGTACTCTTGAAAATAACGCTTCACTTTCTTGTAAAACCTGTTTAAATCGAATCTTTAACATTCCTGCACACATATCCTCTCTAATCGAAACCATAATAAGGGGTCACAATCATTATATATATGCAATTCCCTATAAAAATATGACAATTTTTTGAAAAATAATATATAACTGTAATATTTCGCTACTGTTTAATCCATCACAAAAGTAAAATAATTTATGAGGTAATTATACAAATCAACTTCTAAAATAACTTCATCAAAGGTAATATCCTATTAAAAAAGGACCATCACATCAAGCTTTACATGTTGTTAATGTTTTTTTCAAAGTATAATAGGTCATCTATTATGTTGTTCCACATTAACGTTGCGTCTTGACACGATAGGCCTTTCACTTCCATCTACTATTATTATCGGCTATCTGTGCATTTATTTAACAACTACTTTTTTGTCTTTCATTGTAGGGTGGTCAATCAGTTCTACATCTACGGCATAGACATCTTTTATGGATGTTTTGGTTATGACATCTTCCGGTTTACCTGCACCATAGATTGCGCCATCTTTCAACATAAATATCTGGTCGCTATAACGCATGGCAATATTCAGATCATGAACAATATTAATAACCGTTATGCCTTTTGTTTTGCATAAATCATAGACCAATTCACTGATTTCATATTGGTAGCCTATGTCCAAATGAGATATGGGTTCATCCAGTAACATGATTTCTGTCTCTTGTGCAATGGCTCGAGCTAAGATGACACGCTGTAGCTCGCCACCACTTAATTGAGTTATTTTTTTATCGCGAAAGGCATAAACACCTGTTTCTTTCATGGCTTTGACAACGGACTCTTCATCCACGGTGTTCGCTTTACCAAATCGAGACGTGTAGGGTGCTCTCCCCATCATCACAATATCATATACAGAAAATTCATATTGCATATCTGTTATTTGAGGTACTACCGATACACGTTTAGCCATATCTTTTGGCTTAAGCTTATCAATGTCATCACCATTAATAAATACACGCTTATGTTCTGTTGGTAATAGACGAGCAATGAGTTTCAGCAAAGTGGTCTTTCCAGAGCCATTAGGACCAATGATGCTATAGAATAACCCTTTCTTCATCTGAATGGACAAATTCTCCAATATGCTTCTTTCGCCGTAACTAAAATCTAATTTTTCTGTTTGAACCACACAATTCATAGACTTCACCCTTTTAATGTCCTATTTATTTATACCATTTTTTTCTTACTCTGGTAGAGTAAACCTAAGAAAAATGGTACACCGAATAACGATGTAATAATACCCACAGATAACTCTGCTGGTGAAATAACTGTACGTGCAATGGTGTCGCAAATCACCATAAATATACCACCGACAATCATGGCAAGAGGTATCAAACGCTTATGGTTAGGGCCACTTAGTATCCTAACGGTATGGGGAATAATTAACCCCACAAAGGCTATAATGCCACTTGCGGATACCACTACGGCTACCATTAACGAGGAGACACATAGTATGATTTTCTTGGTACGATGGACATGAATACCTAAGGTACTTGCATCATCATCACCAAGGAGCATAATGTTAAGTTCCTTAGAATACATCCACAAGATAGCAGAACCGATCACCACAACGGGTATAATGAGCATGACTTCACTCCATTTGGATGCATTAAAACTACCTAATGTCCACAAATAGACACTCTCTAATTTATGCCGATTCAGAATCATCAACAATGAAATCAATGCAGAAAATAGATAGTTAATGGATATCCCTGCTAATAGTAAAGTGGTGGTGGGTAATTTCTTTTGTATGGCTGCTATCTTCAGCACAACAAGTACCGTAACCAAAGCGCCAAAAAAAGCACATATACTCACCCCAGTAAACCCAAATACATTACTGCTCAAGTTAAGGATTAATCCGATGGTTGCACCGAGGGCAGCACCTGATGAAATACCAATAACAAACGGGTCTGCCATAGGATTTTTGAATACACCTTGAAAAGCACATCCAACAATAGCCAGTGCAGCACCTGTAAACAAGGCTACGATAATACGAGGCAGTCGTAAATCCATAATAATCGTTACATGAGACGCTTTAATACCATCTAACGATATAATCTGATCAAGTTTTGGAATATGATGTCCCACGATCTTTAAGGTGTTCATAAAATTAACGTTTACCGCCCCAAAACCAAGAGCCAAGAGCACAACCAATATCATCATAACCAATGTTAATATAATTAAGTTCATATTCATGTAGCTTTTTTTTACCATATGTCTACCCACTTTGTTATCTTTCCTAAGTCGTTTATTGCATGTTCATTACTCTTTGCCAATATCAATTTTTGCTGCTTCTGGATGGAATATCTCTACTAATCGTGCAAAACCATCTGCCAACCTTGGTCCTTGTCTAAAAAATAGATTTTCATCCACTTCATATAAATGACCTTCTTTAACAGCTGTTAATGTTTTATAACCTTCTAATCCTTCAATTTGCTGTTTACTATTGTATGAAGAAGAACACATCAGGTACTGAGGATCTTTCTCCACTAATTTCTCAATACTATAACTCCACATGGTACCGTCTGCAGCTGCATTCTCTGCACCAGCCATTTCAATGAGTTGACCAAGGAACGTATCGCCTGTAGCTGCAAAATCACCATATTCACCAAATCCTGTGATAAAATAAGCCGTAGGCTTTTCAAGATCAGCCACTGCTTTGGTATATTGGTCAAAGATTTCTTTCATCTTCGTTACCAAATCTTCTGTCTCCTGTGTACGATTAACCACTTGACCAATGGTTGTCATATAACCATATACACCCTCAAGATTTTCATTCCATGATAAGGCAACCACCTTTACACCTTGCTCATTTAATTGAGCAACGGATTCATCATTCACATGGGAAGAAGCAAATACCACATCGGCTCCTGATTCAATGATCTTCTCTATATTGGGTTCAGTTAAACTCCCTATGGATTCAATGGATAATACGTCACTTGGATAATCACAATAATCTGTTCTTCCAATGACTTTATCACCTACGCCTATTGCGAAAAGGGTTTCTGTCATTTCTGGTGAAATGGAGATGATCTTTTCTGGTTCTTGTTCAATGACAACATCTTTTCCAAAACGATCTTGTATGGTTATGGGGTAATAGTCACCCTCAGCTTCATCTGATGCGTTTTCTTGATCTTCTGTTGTATCCTTCTCTTGTTGCTCATCTTGCGCTTTATCCTCTTCTTGTTCAACCGGATTATTAGCATCTTGATAGGTATCATCTGTTGCCTTCTTCTCACCACAAGCAACTAAACCGAATACCATTAGCCCAACGATTAATAATATGGATATCCATAATCTTATCCCTTTTTTCATGTTACATGTCCTCCTTATACTTTCCTCTTTTTGATTTTACTGCTTTCATGGTAGTGTCTTGTTATTGAAAAGCATAGGTAACAGTAGCGTATTATATCAATAAAAAAACTGTGCATCGGCACAGTAGATTATTCATTCTTATGTTATCTACACCTTCCCACCGAAAGCTTAAAACGTTTAAAAGGCAGGTTTCCTGACTCATGGTTCATCTTACTTTCTCGCCTTCTCGGTTTCCCAATGGCTTATGAGATTTCATCACCAATTACAGTAGCGGGGGCTGTAGTGGATTTTAACCACTTTCCCTTTTAACTTGTGTTGACAAGCACCTTTTACTATGAAATTGTATCTTCTAGTTTTACTAGATACCTTCATTATAAGCCGTAATGAGAATATGTCAAGAAGAAATTGTTTAATAGGACAACAAATATACCCTGTCAATATCTGCATGGTATTAATCATTCCCTTTTATCTTCTTAAAATGTTCCTTAATCGTCTTCTCATAACCCTGTTCAGTTATATGGTAATATTCCTTACCCACTAATTCATCGGGCAGGTATTGCTGGTCCACATAGTGGTTTTCAAAATTATGAGCATATTGATAGCCAATGCCATGACCTAAGTCTCTGGCTCCCCCATAACTGGCATCTTGTAAATATGGCGGTATGGTATGCACTTGTATACGTTTTACATCTTCTAATGCTTTGTTAATGGCCACATATGCTGCATTGCTTTTAGGTGCGCAAGCCACATAGGTAGCTGCCTGTGATAAAATAATGCGTCCTTCAGGCATGCCGATAAAGTTAACGGCATCTGCCGCTGCCATGGCTACTTGAATGGCGTTAGGATCTGCATTACCTACATCTTCCGCCGCACAGATGACAATACGTCTTGCAATAAATTTGGGGTCTTCTCCTGCATAGATCATCTTTGCCAGATAGTAAACGGCTGCATCTGGGTCGGACCCCCGCATGCTTTTTATAAAAGCTGATATGGTGTCATAATGATTATCGCCATCTTTATCGTAATGAATGACTCTCTTTTGGATGCATTCACTGGCCACATCTAAGTCAATATGAATGATGCCTTGTCCATTAGGCTCTGTTGTCAAGATACCTAATTCTATAGCATTCAGTGCTGCTCTTGCATCACCATTAGCCCGATCAGCTAAGAAATCAAGGGCATCTTCTTCAATATGGGCTTCTATATTCCCCATCCCTTTCTCTTTATCCGTGACAGCTCGACGTATAAGTATACGTATCGCTTCCTTGGATAGTGGTTTTAATTCAAATATCCTTGACCTGGATACCAAGGCATTATTCACTTCAAAATATGGATTCTCTGTGGTTGCACCGATGAGTGTGATGGTACCATCTTCCACATAAGGCAATAGTGCATCTTGTTGTGCTTTATTAAATCGATGAATCTCATCAATAAATAGGATGGTCTTACCTAAAGTCATGCCTAACCTGCTGGATGCTTCTTCCACTACTTTCTGGATATCCTTTTTACCAGCCACCGTTGCATTAAGTTGAACAAATTCAGATTTTGTTGTGTTGGCAATAACCTTTGCCAAGGTGGTTTTACCTGTTCCAGGTGGGCCATAGAAAATTAAGGAGCCAAGCTTGTCTGCTTTGATGGCTCTATAAAGCAATTTTCCTTTTCCTATAATATGTTCTTGTCCCACAACCTCTTCAATGGTGGTAGGTCGTAATCTTGCAGCTAAGGGTGACTCTGTTTCTAATGTTTTTTCCCGCATCATATCAAATAAATCCATGTCTATCGCCTCTATTCTTCAAAATCCTTCACCCTTCATTCAATGTTTTCTAGAAATATATGCAATGGCCTTATTCTGTAAATAATTCCATAAAAACATGTCCAATTATCCATGAAGTAAAATATATTAAACTATAGGGTAAAGTTTATATTATCTTTCCTTTACTATATTTATGTTTACAGTCTTATCAATAATAGGTTTATTATACCACAAGTTGGTGTTCTATTAATATGCCTTCTATGTTTTAACTTGACAAAATAATCAACTTGTTTTATAGTAGTTCTATATAGAAACACTATCCGAGGTGATAAAATGGAACTTATAACAGCATTAAAAAATATTGGATTCACCCAACAAGAATCTATTATCTATATAACCTTGTGTAAACACGGTGAATTAACCGGTTATGAAGCTGCTAAGTTATCCGGTATTTCACGTTCCAATGCTTATGCTGCTTTATCTAGCCTTGTTGATAAAGGAAGCGCTTATATTATAGAAGGAACTTCTATTAAATACATTGCGGTTACCAAAGATGAATTAATCAACAATGCCACAAGGTCTTTTAATGAAAATCTTAGCATTATAAAAGAAAGTTTAGATTACAACCCCATTACCAATGACCCCTATGTAACCATCACCAATCCGAACCATGTTATCGATAAAATTAAAAATATGATTATGACATCCAATCATCGCTTATATTTTAGTGCAACGAACGAAATCATTCATACGTTTCATCATGAACTGGTGGATGCTGCTGACCGTCAGATTAAAATTGTGATTTTGTCACCAGAAGAGCCTGATTGTCATTATGATATACATCATCCGACGTATAGTCATGAATCATTAAAGTTGATTGTTGATACGGAAGAAGTCATTACAGGTACGCTGAACCAAGCACTTTATTCCCGTAATAAAACATTGGTAAGACTCATACGGGAAGCGATTATTAACGAAATAGAACTCATCAATAGAAGGACCAACAAAGAATAAAAATGTACCTCATGGTCCATCCATCCACAGAAGGGAGCTTACATTATGCTATCATTACATAATAAAGTATCAGAAGTTACCAATTTTTTTGGAAAGACTAATCCAGTGGATTTAGTCAAGGAATTTGGCAGTCCACTGTATGTGTACAACGAAAATATTTTTAGAGAACGATGCAGCGAACTCAAAAACTTATTAACCTATCCTCATTTTTCCGTTAACTATTCTGTTAAAGCCAATGGCAATCTATCATTAATAAAAATCGCACGTGATGAAGGTCTCAGTGTGGATGCTATGTCACCAGGTGAAATATACGTGGAATTAAAAGCTGGGTTCAAACCTGAGCAAATCTTATATATTAGCAATAACGTATCCAAAGAAGAAATGCAATTTGCAATTGATCATGGTATTCTTACAAGTGTGGATTCCCTGTCTCAATTAGAGATGTTTGGTCAGATTAATGAAGGTGGTCGCGTTTGCGTGCGTTTTAATCCAGGTGTTGGCGCTGGTCATCATGAAAAAGTAGTGACAGGTGGTAAAAAAACAAAGTTTGGTGTGGATCCCAATTTTGTGCCACAAGTCAAAGCCCTTCTTGCGAAATATAAGTTACGATTAGTTGGTATCAACCAACACATTGGGTCACTTTTCATGGAAGGTGGTCATTATGTTGAAGGTGTTCAATCTGTCCTTCGACTGGCTGAGCAATTTGAAAACCTTGAATTTGTCGATATGGGTGGAGGATTTGGTATTCCATACCACAAACAAGCTGGTCAAAAACGCTTGGACCTAAAAGAGTTAGCAACACAACTGGATCAAGTGCTTTTCGACTGGACAAAACGATACGGCAAACAAATTACGTTTAAAATTGAGCCTGGCCGTTACGTGGTAGCCGAAAGTGGTTCTCTACTGGGTACAGCTCATGCCATTAAAGAAAATTACGGTATGAAATATGTGGGAACTGACCTTGGTTTTAATGTGCTTAAGCGTCCTGTCCTGTATGATTCACATCATGATGTGGAAATCTATCGTGAGTCCAACAGACCTTCTACCCATACAGAAGTGGTTAATATTGTTGGTAACATCTGTGAAAGTGGCGATATTATTGCTAAAGAAAGAGAACTTCCCGAAATATTTGAAGGAGATATTATCAATGTATTAGATGCTGGTGCTTATGGCTATTGTATGGCATCGAATTATAATAATCGCCTGCGTCCTGCTGAAGTATTGATTACATCCAGCGGCGAAGCAAAACTTATACGTCGTCGTGATACCTTTGAAGATCTTATACGTAATTTTGAAGAATAGATAAAATGGGCTGTTCATCAGAAGCACCTCCACATGGTTGTGTTGGTGCTTGATGCAACAGCCCATCTATAATGTTTTTCACAGATTGGTGTCTTATAAAACCAGCTTACTTAAATTCTTATAGTATACCTCATTCTCTTGTTCTTTTTCCTTGTAATCTTCTTCTGACATCTTCATGACACCTAAATTATTGATGTCAATCTGACTAAGCACCGATGCGTTGCCCACAAGCTTTCCTAAGTTTTCAATACTGCTAATTTTTTCTACGACTAATTCTGGATTAACAGAATCATCAAATTTTAATTTACCCATATTTTCAATATGTTTTTTTTCAGATAGCCCTAATAAATAGGCTTCATTAATGACCAATTTCCCTACGTTCTGGATGATATTGGGCAACTCTACTTTTACACTTGCTTGATTCATGGATAATGTTCTTGCCGCATTGATTAGTGATTTATCACAATAGATGCCTTGAGAATAGATACCTTGGATATGTTCTTTTAATGCATCTTCTGTTAAGTCCTCTATATGCACCATACCATCAACCACTAATGTCGCATCATCATAATCTGTTATGTTTTCAGGGTTTAGGCAAACCTTCCCTTCATGATAGATACTGTGTTCAGGTACAATACATACATCCACTTCATCAAATTCATCCAGCATATGCCGCATACGATTTAGATTTGATTTTGTTATATAGGCTTGCTCTTGAATTTGAATCTTATTAATGTATGCTTCAAAGTCCTCTACAACAGGTTCAATAGCGATTAATTTGTTGACACATAATTTTTCATGACTGTATCGTAATATATTGTTCTCTGTTAAATACAATGTATGGCTAAGGGGTTTAAAACCCTCTTTGTAATCTAATATAGGACCGTTAATGGAACCTTTTGCTAAAATTAATCCTTTTAATATGCGTGGACAATATAGTTCCCCATTTACATCTAAGGCATATATTTTTTCTTTAAATAGCTCAGGATTTATTTCCTTAACTAAGCATTGACCATTGATTAAAACATACGCTTTTTCTTGAATACCCTCTAATAATGTATCATCAATTTTACCATTCCCATTAATATTAATAAACTCAAGCTCCAAGTCATTTGGAATTTTTACAAAGCTTGCCACATTGCTTTTATGAATAGGATCTAATAATTTGGCTGTTTCTTCTGTACAAATAAGTAAGGCAACATTTTCTATTTTTGTAATATGCTTCAGGGATTCTTCTGTTGCTTTTCGAGCATCTAAAAAAGAAATATTCTTAATGATTCCCATTTATAACGCCTCCATTTTTAATTTTTGTAAGCCTAGACTTAATCTATTCCTTACGGTTGACGGTGATATACCTTGCAGCTTACCTATCTCTTTACTGTTTAAACCCTTTTGATATTTGAGTATAATGGGTAACCTTAGGTGATCTGGCAAAGTGGCGACCATCTCTTTGAAGAAAATATCGGTTTCTATAAACACATGTGTTGACACCTGTTCTTCTTCATAGAAGATAATTCGCTTATTTTTCCTTATTTGATCAATAAATTGATTTTTGATTACCCGAAAAAACCATCCTTTTATTTGGTATTCATTCATCTGCTCAAAAATCTCTTCACGTTCAATGGCTTTGATATATGTTTCTTGAACCAAATCATAAGCGTCTTCTTTTCGTGTAACAAGACTTTTAGCGTATCGAATGAAATCATGATGATATCGGTTATATACTTGATAGATCATGCTTTTTTCGCTCCCGTATTATCTTCTATGGTGAATCATAAGTGCTAGCCCTTACATCTATTTAACGGGTGAAGTTATAAAAGTGTCCTGTAATTTTAAAGAAATTTTTTTAATGCTTCATGTTTGCGGATAAAGCTATTTAAACAATTATACAGTTATACAAAGTCTGCACCTGCAACATAACAGATAACATCATCACAAGTTTCTTGCAAATGCTTAGGAAATTGTTTGACACGGTTTGGTATTAATACAAATTGTCCTTGTTCATCTTCCTGCTCATCCCATATTATTTTTTTTAAGCCTAATGCTTCACTAAGTTTACGGTAAAACTCACTGTATAAAATGGTATCAATGGATGCTAAGTGAAAGATTCCAGTTAGTTCATGACCCATAATATGGGCTACTTGTTTAGCAATCATATGATCCGATGCTACATTATAATGGAGTTTTGGATATAGGGTTATACGTTTACCATGGTTATTAGCTTCTCTTAACTGATCCAATCGTATACAGGATTTCCCCCATACTTGAGGTAATCGAAGTATAACAGCTCGTTGGTCAAGGATATCCAAGAGTAACTTCTCGCAGTCAATCTTGAATTGACCGTATTCTGAAGATGCTTGAGGTTTATCTTCTTCATGATGTCCTTGGGAGATGTCTTGGTCAAAGACATTTAATGTGGAACAATAATAAAGCCATCCATTATGTTTTTTTATATAGGCTGCTACTTCCTTGTGACAGGCTAACTGTTGTTTAAAATCGCCTCGGAGACAGGATATGACATGGGTAGGTTGGACTTTTTTTAATAATTGCTTTACACTTTCTATATCGTCTACGTCTAGCGGATAACTTGTACCCATCGTATATCGTGTTGAAGAATGATAGGTAGTAGAGATCTTGACGTGCTTATCCATCATAAGTTGCCCCATAATGGCTCTGCCAACTAATCCGCTTCCACCTAGTATAAGAACTTGTTTTTTCATGTATTAACACCCCTTATCTATGGTTTTCAGTTATGGTCATAATATGATTTTATTAATTACTTATTATTAGGTATCTTATGTATTTATATCTTACGCCATTTTAATTGTTTTATCAATGATATTACCATAGGGGTAAGTTGAAGAGATTGGGGGGGTGGGTTAAAGTATGGGTGGATTTTCCGTAGATGTATAGCTGGTGCTACAATACGTTCCTGTTAAAGAATGAAGGAAATACTAAATTCATGCTAAGGTAACGACCTAAAACTTAAGAACTCCCTATGGTCAGACACTTAAGTTTCTTAACGGTAGTTACCTTAGCATTCATTAAGTATTTCTATTTCATTCTTTAAAAATCACGTATTGTAGCACCAGCTATACATCTACTGGGCTATTGTTAATTTGTATATAAGTTAGCTATTATAATTGTATATGGCTGTGATTAAGGGTTAATGCTTTTGAAGAATAATTAGAAAGACTTGATTTAATCTTAGCGTTTAATCACTATTTAACGGAAGATATTATTAAATTCTTAACCAATACATATCTTATGTATTATTAATACTTGCATTAATCCCAGCCTTAGTCATATCATTCTAGATTATAGCTTTATATTTTTGATTTCTAACTTATCCTTTATGGATTCAATGGTGTCCAAATCAGCCATTAGGGTTCCTTCTTTTTGAACGGTGGCCGTGCTGGTGGCAACGGCATAATGAAATGCATCTTTTAATTGCATGCCTTTAGCTATGCAAAATGCCATAGCTCCAACCATAGAATCGCCTGCGCCAACGGTACTTTTTACATGGACGGACAGACCAGGTGTATAGTAGGCTTCATGAGCTGTGAAGAGGTATGCTCCTTGACTACCTAAGGATAGTACAATGACTTGGATACCATATATGAATAATTCGGATAAGCGGTTGGTAATATCCTGTAGGGACTTAAATGTTGTATTGAGAAGCCGCTCTAATTCATGAATATTAGGCTTAATCATATAAGGACCTGCTTGTACGGCTTCTTTTAAAGGTTCGTGGTCAGCATCTAATATGACCTTAATACCTTTACGATTAGCCTTATCAATCCATTTTCTATAAATGGTTTTGTCTACATTATCTGGTACCCGGCCGGATAAGATGAGCAAATCGCCTTCTGAGGCTTGTTGAAAAATCTTAGCTTCCAGTTCAGCTATTTTTTCTGGCGATATGTACCCTCCGCCTTCGTTAATATCGGTAAATGTTTTTCTTTGTCTATCGACAATTTTTATATTATACCGTGATGGCTGGTCAACTTGTATAAAATCACATGGAATATTGTCATCGTCTAATTTTTTCTTGATAATATGCCCCACTTCTCCACCAATCAATCCAATAGCTAAGGTATCCCCTTGAAGCTTTTTGACCATTTTTGATACGTTGATGCCTTTTCCTCCTGCATCTTCTCGGGTACCTTTCATGTCATTTATAGCATCCATTTTTAAACCATCTACAAAGATTGTTTTATCAATGGTGGGACTAAGTGTTACGGTTATGATCATTGCCTTACTCCTTCCTAGGTGTTTCTATAATTTTTTTTCATAATAAGCTGTTACTTCACACAATCTTCACAAATACACTCTACACTTTTAGTGGGATGTTCTACAAATGAAAGATGATCCAAGTAGGAAATGTGTTGTTGAAAAAATACATAAATAATGACAGGTATCTATGATAAATACAAACGATAATTTTAAAAGGATTCAAATGAATGAAATTAGAAAATTCATTAAGCCAACATGCGATATATCCCTAAAAGAAAAACATTTTAAACCCCCTACGCCTAAGGAGGTCATGGAAAGTATGCGATCTTTAAACAGGTCTCTCCTCAAGATCGTTCATATGGACCATATACATGTAACAAGCCCTGATAACCTATATACAAATGATAAACTTGTAGCTGCTTATAAAAAAAGAAAGCATGGCATTGAATCTTCAATAACAATTTCCGTTCGTGTTTAATCCTATCAATTGTAGAATGTCTCTATCCCCTTCAAATAGAAAGAAATAGAGACATGTATATGTTTAATCAATTTCATCTGGAATATATCCTTTGAACTGAGCTTTATATAACTTGGCATATGTACCTTCAATTTGTAATAAATCATGGTGACTGCCTTTTTCTTTAATCCCGTCTTCTGTAATGACCACAATCTCATCTGCATTCTTAATGGTAGATAAACGATGGGCAATAACAAGGGTGGTTCTACCTTTGGATAGCTTTTCAAGAGCCCGTTGAATCTTAATCTCTGTTTCATTATCAAGAGCAGAAGTTGCCTCATCTAAAATAAGTATTGGTGGGTTCTTCAGAAATACGCGGGCAATACTAATACGCTGTTTTTGACCACCAGATAGACGTATGCCCCTTTCTCCCACATTGGTATCATAGCCATCGGGTAAATCTTTTATGAAATCATGGATTTCTGCATTCTTAGCTGCTAGTATGAGTTCTTCTTCATTAGCATTCACATTACCATACATGATGTTATCTTTAATGGTTCCAGCAAATAGGAACACATCTTGAGATACCAGTCCAATATTTTCTCGTAACGATTTTATTTTCACATGCTTAATATCTTTGTCATCAATGGTAATCTCCCCTTCGTCCACTTCATAGAAACGCGGTATGAGATGACATAATGTTGTCTTTCCACCACCTGATGGACCTACGAGGGCTAACGTTTTACCTGCATCAATATCTAATTTTATATTATTCAATACTTTCTCATGGTCGTTATAAGAGAATGTAACATTGTTAAACCGAATGTGTCCTTTTACATCTTTTAGTTGTGTCGCATGGGGTAAATCATTAATGAGGGGTTTAATTTCCATAATTTCCATGAAACGATCAAATCCAGCCATACCTGATTCAAACTGTTGAACAAAGTTCGTAAGCTTTCTAATGGGTTGTGAAAATGCATTCACGTATAGAATAAAGGCTAATAAGGTATTAAGATCCATATAGCCGCCGTAAATCAGATAACCTCCAAAACCGATAACCACTAAATTCAAAATATTAGTGGTAAATCCCATACCTAACATAAAAATAGACATGTTTTTAAAGGCTGTATTTTTCGATACCCGAAAAGCTTTATTTCCTTCTGTAAACTTATCCATCTCATGTTCTTCATTTGCAAAAGACTTGGACACACGTATTCCAGATATACTGCTTTCTAACTGGGCATTCACATTGGCTATCTTCTTCTTCACATTACGAAATCCTTCTGACATCTTAACCCGTTGCTTAACGGCAAACCATATAAGAAAAGGTATGAATAAGTAGACCGCTAAGGCCAATCGCCATTCCATAAATACCATAGCAAAGAAGGCGCCAATTAACATCATAAATGATAAAAATAAATCTTCTGGACCATGATGGGCTAATTCTGTCATTTCATTTAAGTCATTCACCATTCTTGACATGATATGACCTGTCCTTGTCTTGTCATAATATCGAAAGGATAAGGATTGTAAATGTCTAAACAAGTCTTTACGCATATCATATTCCATCCGCACACCTAATATATGACCCCAGTAGTCCACGATGTATTGTAGAGCTGCACGTATAATATGCGCAACAAGAATACCTAAAATGATTAAAAAGAATGTATTGAAGTCCTTTTCGGCAATTAAGTCCAGTGCATGTTTAGATACCATAGGTATGCTTAATCCAATCACTGCAATTAATAATGCACAAACCATATCCAGTATAAATAATCCTTTGTGGGGTTTATAGTAACTGATAAACTTCTTTAATCTCTCTTGTTTTTTCACATTACCACCTCTTCACCTTAATTCTCATTCCCAAGTTACCCATCACAAACCTAAATAAAACTCGCTTAATTGCAAGTCCATCGATTTGCTTTATGATTATATGTATAGCAAATTATTATAGCATATCTGTAATAGGGGTTCAACTATTTCTTAAAATGACAATATTTATTTTAAAATAAATTTTTCTTACTTTAATTCTATCATATATACGAATATCTCGCATATACGTTTACTATGTCGTAGATTATAAACATGCTTATTATTCTATTTTGAACTCCTACATAAGAATACCACTCTAGATAGAAAGGGCGATTATTTTGAGTTTATATGCTATTCTCCTCATTGCACTAAGCCTATCTATGGATGCTTTTGCTGTATCAATTTCCTTAGGCTTAACATGTAAGCGTCGTTTTCCTCAAATCGCGTTGAAGGCTGGTTTATCTTTTGGTTTTTTCCAAGCTGTTATGGCCATAGTGGGTTGGTTTTTGGGCTGTTCCTTAAAAGAGATTATTGACCCTATCGACCACTGGATAGCCTTTCTATTGCTTGGTGCTATTGGTTGTAGTTTTATAAAAGAGTCAAAAGAACCATGTTTAAAAAGATTATCCATTGATCGTATTAAATTATTACTGACTTTATCAATTGCAACCAGCATTGATGCTTTAGCAACTGGTGTTACGTTTTCCTTGCTGGATGTGGATATAGCTTTAGCAGCTGCCCTTATTGGTCAGATTACTTACTTTTCATCGGTATTAGGCGTTACAATTGGTCATGGTCTTAGCCACCAGACAAAGCTTCAATCCCATATGAATATTCTAGGTGGCATCATACTTATTCTTATTGGATGTAAAATTTTGATAGCCCATCTTCTTCAAGGTATATAATATGATATACTAAAAACCTCAGAATCATTTCACATGACATACTGAGGTTTTTAAAACTATATTTAATTCTAATTCATGTTTTTTTCGTCTGGTCTAAGATCTTACCAGAATCATTATAGTATTATGATTAAATGGTTATTTAGCGTCTTAATCATACAATAAGCTTAATTGATCTTACATTGAGATTACATTTCACATTTGATGTTAAATAATCCATTATCATACTGATTACACTCTTTAATCTTAAACCCATTTTCAATAAGGATATCCTTAATACAGGACATTTTCTGTTCTTTTTCTTTCATCATTACAGCATATCCAGTATCAATGGCCTTTTGAGGTAAATCAATTTCCAATCGTAAGACAAATATATCCTTCTCTCCTCCGTCATAACTAGGTATGTACGTATCCCAAATCTCAAATATACCTCCTGGCTTTAATACTCTTTTAACTTCTGATATACATTCTATTTTTTCTTCTTCTTTCATGTACATCAATGTATAAAATAAGGTGGCTACGTCAAACTGATTATTAGTAAATTTTAAATCACATGCATCCATGATAACTTTAATTGAATCATTATTGGTCTCATTTAGTTCTTCTAACCTTCTATCAATAGCAATAACATTTCTTCCATAAAGACTTCCGATAACACCTTCTCCACCACCACCAATGTCTAAAATCAACATATCTTTATAGTCTTCTTTCAACATAATGTGTTTTTTTTCACTTTCCAAGAATCGCTTTGGATCAATTTGACTCATACTGAACACTCCCCTGTATTAATTTTTAGTTATCATCAAATTACCTAGTGATATCCATATGAATATCTTTATTTATATGGTTTTACACTTCTTTACTCTAAGTTTATCATATATTCTACCTATTTTCTATTTTTCATTTCATATTATATCGTTTATATATTATTTAAATTTTAATTCTCGTTTTTCTACGTCTAGACCTAAAGTTCCACCTGGATTCATAATATTATCTGGATCAAAATGTTCTTTCAGTGTCTTAATAATGGAATAACCATTGGCACCAAGATCATGTTCTAACCAGGGACCAAAGGATTTACCTACACCATGATGATGGCTAATAGCGGCTCCATACTTAATGTAGTTATCCAAGATACCCGCTTGATAATCCAGATATTCCTCCATTTCCATCCGTGCGATAATGATGAAGTAAAGGTTCGCACCTTGTGGGTACACATGAGACATATGGGTTAAGCATATGGTTTCTGGGCGAGCTTTACAATATTCCCTTAGTCCTTGATGGACTTCTGGCATGGTGTCCCAAGTGACGGAACATTCCATGGTATCAATAATGACACCAAAATCACCAAGGGCATCACGCATATAAGGGTCCTTGAACCGCCCTTTTTCCCATTCCTTTGTTGGATAACCTGTCAGATACATGGCACCATATTTTTTACATATTCTATGAAGCTTCTTTTTCATGTTCTTACAGAATCCTTTTTCACCATCTGTAAAACCTAAGAATAGACAACGCTCCATGGGTTTATAACCTCTTTTGGATATAATAGAGCCTAATTTTGTTCCCTCAACGTTATAAAGTTTTAGCATTAGACTGGTTTCTTCTGGGTCCGATAGACGAAATACGGAAGGCATGCCAAACTCTCCTTGGGTGATTTCTTTTGCGGCTGCTTGGGCATTTTCCCAACTTGGGAAAATGTAACTAAAGCGTATACGATTCTCAGGCATATAACGAAAAACTTTTAACGTGACATGGGTAAGTACACCAAAAGCTCCTTCACTCCCCATCATGATCTGGTCAATGGATGGTCCTGTTGCCATGGCTGGGTATTCCTCGGTCTTAATCACACCTACTGGTGTGGCGTATTCTTGACAAATCACAATATCTTCGATCTTACCATAATAACTGGAGTTCTGCCCTGCTCCACGGGTAACAACCCATCCCCCAACACCGGAATACTCAAAGGACTGTGGAAAGTGACCACAGGTATATGGTTTGGAGGCCCCCAATAACTCGGGTGCACCATTAAGTACCCGCTCAAGTTCAGGACCTTGCATTCCCGATTCCACGGTAATGGTCTGATTCTTTTCATTAAATGCTATGACTTTGTTGAAGTTAACGGCAAGGTCTAGGCTTACGCCGCCTTTTACGGCTTCCATACCTCTTGTTACTGTTGAGCCCCCTGACTTACAATAGATGGGTATTTTTTCTTGACTGCAATAACGCACAATGGCTTCAATTTGAGTCTTATTGCTTGGGTAGAGAACCACATCGGGCAGATGCTCAATGATGCCTTTTCGAAGTCGCATAAGATCAATCATGGTATTGCCATAAGATACCTTTAGTCTTGTATAGGTATCCTTTTTTATATGTTCCTGACCAACAATGCTGCTAAATGTCTCGATCTGCTCCTGGGATAGTTGAATGGGTACTTCCACATCAACTGTTTTAAGTCCTTCTTCTTGCTTTTTCTTAAAATAGTCATCTGTGAGACCAAAGGTGTCTTTCATCACTTTATATAAGCGTTCGTTGGGACTTTTATATTCTGTTGGGCTTCCCCATTTAAAGATGGATCGAAAACTTTTTTCAGGTGGTGCCGTATGTTCCCATTCAGGCATAAATCCGTCATATTTTTTCGTCATACAAACCCTCCTCTACTATGAATTCTGTCTTCTCCTTAGCTGTCTTTTTAAAACAAGAGACCTATCCATGCATGGCTTTATAGAGAGGCTTTAACTTTTTATAAATCTTACGGTAGATATCTTCGTAGATGTTTTTATAGATCGCCACATTCTTTTCATCGGGCTGGAATGCGTCCTTTATACGCACCATGTTTTTAACAGCATCTTTGTAACTCTTGTATTCTCCCTGGGCTACATAACCTATAATAGCGGCACCTAAACCCGATGTTTCATAGGTCTGAACACGGTATACAGGTCGATTAAATAAATCAGCTGTAATCTGACATATGGCATCACTCTGAGAGCCGCCACCCGATATCATAATGCGGTCAATGGTTTTACCAGATTTCTTTTCTATGTACCCTAACCCTTCAAATAAACCAAAACCTATTCCTTCAATGATTGCACGGTATATATGTATCCTTGTATGATAATCATCAAACCCAATAATAGCACCTTTACCTTCTGGCCGTTTTGCTCCAGGTCCCCAGAAAGGTTGAAATACCAATCCATCACAACCAGGTGACACATCATTCAGGCGTTTATTCAAGAGTTCTTCTGGTGAAATATTGAGTTCTTTTGCTTGACGAACTTCTTTCTGAGCAAATTCCTTTTTGAACCAAGAAATCATCCAATAACCTCGATAAATTTGGATTTCTGGATTGTATGCTCCCATAATAACTGCTGGAAATGGGCATATAAACCGTAAAGCTTCATAATATTTTTTAGTAGTGGTCTGAATGGATGCATTGGACCCAAGAGAGATACTCGCCGTATGATTATTAAAACACCCTACCCCCAATGTTTCACAACCTTTATCGGAACCACCTGCTATAACCTTTATCCCTGCTCTAAGACCTGTCTCTTTTGCTGTACCTTCTGTGATAGTTCCAATTAATTTTCCTGGCGCTACCAAATCACATAATTTTTCCTTCTCAATATGGAAGAGCTGACTCTTTTGCCCGTTTTTATGGTCCCATCTAAACTTCTTATAATTAAAGGGAATATGACCAATCTGTGACGCAATACTGTCTTTAAATTCACCTGTTAATTTGTAGTTTAAATAACCTGATATCTGTAGGTACTTGTAAGTTTTCTTCCAATTTTCAGGTTCATATTCTTGTATCCAATGGGCATTACAATTCATGCTAAACTTATTTGCTGTGGGCAGCATACCAACAGCAGCAATGGTCAGCTTATGATACAAATTCATCTCTCTTGGTTTTTTTATTTTTCTTTGATCCATCCATAAAATAGCTGGCCTTACCACCTGACCTTGTTTATCAAGTAACACACAAGAATCACGTTGTGTCGTTACGACAATGCTGTCAATAGCACCAAATATATCTGGCTCTTGTTCTTTTATGGCCTGGGTGGTCTCACATAGACGCTGCCAGTATATATCTGGATCTTGTTCGGCCCATCCAGGCTCAACAGAATAATAGGGGGTAAATTCTTTCTTTACTTTCACCAATAGATTACCATGTTTATCAAAGATTATTCCTCGTAGGCTCTGTGTGCCACAATCAATGGATAATACATATTTCCCCATGCCATTCTCCTCCTGTATCAATCTTTATTATTCATATTTTAACACAGGTTAAACATTAAAACTACTCCTACATGGTCATGATGCCGTTCTAAAAAATAGCCTCCTTTCCGAGATGAAGTCACATGTCATTCGGTCGTCCATATGTCTCTATGTCTATTCTATCACCATTTGGTCTTTAATTCAAGAATTATCCATCTTGATATGGTTAAATTAGTATGACACGCTTGCTCCACCAAATCCGCCTAAGGATAGATAATCATAGAAAGGCTTAGACAGGATACGATACATCTTTTTTTGGATAAAACTATTGACATTTATGGCATATTACAGTATAATTTTTCTTGCTGTTCCTCGATAGCTCAATGGTAGAGCATTCGGCTGTTAACCGAAGGGTTGTAGGTTCGAGTCCTACTCGGGGAGTTGTGAAGACCTTAAGAAATTAAGGGATGATGCACATCGGGGTGTGGCTCAGCTTGGCTAGAGCGCTTGATTTGGGTTCAAGAGGTCGCAGGTTCAAATCCTGTCACCCCGATTCGTGTGTGCCTGTAGCTCAGCAGGATAGAGCAGTGGCCTTCTAAGCCACGTGTCCGGGGTTCGAGTCCCTGCAGGCACGCCATTACAAACACTATATTTCATGGGTCACTAGCTCAGTCGGCTAGAGCACTGGACTTTTAATCCAGGTGTCCCGGGTTCGAGTCCCGGGTGACTCACTGGTACAAGCTATATTAAGGGTAGGATGCTACTTTTTATATAGCATTTTTTGCGCCAAAAATAGGCTGTTTGAGCAAAAGTGATTTCTTGCTTAAAACAACCTAAATTACTTCTTCAAAATTATTCCCCAACCAATTTTAATTCTTTATACTGTCGGGCATATAAGATCAGTGCAACAATGCCAGTGAGTATATTACTGAATAACATGGCGTACCAAATACTGTATTCTTCTAGGGTTGAAAATTCCATGAGTAGGATGATTAAGGGTAATCGAAAAGCGTATATCCTTACGATGGACATGCCTAAATTTATTTTTGTATGCCCTGTACCTTGAAAAACCCCTATGACAACTTGAAAAACTGCCCAAGGAATGACGGAAATGGAGTATACACCCATTGCATTGACGGTATGGTATAAGATGTCTGCATCTTGTTTCGCAAACAGTCCTGCTATTTTATAACGCATCAATAAAATAACAATAATAATCACCGTTGCCGACACCACACTCACGATAAATGTTTTTTTAACACCATCTCTAGCCCGGTCAGGTTGATTAGCACCAAGATTCTGGCTAATAATGGCTGCAAGCCCTGTTCCAAATCCAGCAACACAAGAAAAAATGAGTGAGTTGATTCGATTAGTAATACCATATCCAGCCAATACCTTTTCCCCAAAAGCCAATACATATTTATTCATCATGATAAAACCATAAGCAACGGATGATTTTTCTAATATAATGGGCAGTCCTATGATCATCAGTAATTTCACAACATGGCTTTTAAAAGCAAAATGCTTAAAGGATAACCTCATCATGTGTTTCTTAAGAAACAAATCATAAAAGGCATATAAGCTTACAATACCATTGCCTACAAGAGTGGATATGGCTAAACTGCTAATACCCATACCCCATCTAAAAATCAGAAAATACGTCAGTATAACTTTAATGATGATGGCAATCCCATTGATTATCATTGCTCTTAATGTTTCCCCATTTGCTCTCTTTGTGGCCAGATACGCCGAATTAATAAACATCAAAGGGGTACTTAAGAGGGTTATTTTGAAATAAATATTAGCTACACCCATCATGCTATCTGTAATAGAGGCGGCTATTAATATCTGCCTAGAACCCATAAAGCATATAACTGTAATGAGGCAACCTAATAGGCAGGCAATAGCTATAAGTTGAACAGCTATGGACTTTGATTTCTCATAGTCTTCTCTACCTATTTCTCTTGCAATAAGGTTGGTACCCCCTACTGCTAAACCATCACTTATGGCTCGAATCAAGTTATTAATGGGACCAACAAAAGCGATGGCTGATAACTCCAACCCTCCTATTTGCGCCACATACAAGGTATCTGCCAAGTTGTAAGCCGAATGGATAAAATTATTGATAGCTACAGGTAAGGCTAAAAGGTATATAGCGTGCCACATGGAGCCACTGATAATAACATGCCTGCGTTCTTGTATATGTCCTTTTCTCAATTGTGCCACCTCAACTCAAAAAAAGGGGCTGATACGTTTGATGCAACCAGCCCCTTTTATTCATCATCAATTTTTTATATAAATGCTTGCCCACCGTTAATTTGAATAATTTCACCTGTTAAAAAGGATGCCTTTTCACTGACTAAGAATTCAATAACCGATGCAACCTCACTTGGTTGACCAAATCGTTGTAATAAGATGTTCTTTTTCCAAGAATTGAAAAGGTTGATATCTTTTTCTTTTGTGGCTTGGTGGAATGGTGTGTCAATGGTTCCTGGTGAAACCGCATTCACCCTTATACCATACTCGGCTAAATCCTTAGCCAAAGCTCTTGTAAGTGTTGTTACAGCCGCTTTTGAAGCACCGTAGATACCAGCTCCAGGTCCGCCTGAATTCCATCCTGCAATGGATGTAAAGTTCACGATGGAAGGTGCATCACTTTTTTTAAGTAATGGAATGGCAGCTCTTGTTACATAGAACACACTATCAAGATTAAGAGCCATGACTTTTCGATAAAAACTTGTTTCCATGTCTTCGAAGCGACTTCTGCCACCAAGACCACCAGCATTATTAACCAGTACATCAATTTTATCGTAGGTATCACTGATTTTCTTAAAGCTGTCAATCACCTGTTGCTCATTGGTCACATCAAATAAGTAAAAATCCACATCAATGTTACAATCTTTTAATGTTTTTAAAGCTGTTTCAGCCTGTGCTTCATCAATACCATTTAAAATAATTTTATAACCATTTTGCCCTAGATTTTTGGCTGTTTCTAAGCCAATTCCACCTGTTCCTCCTGTTATTAAAGCATATCTATTCATTATTCCTGTTCCTCCTTTTTATTAATAAAATCTTGACGACAAGGGGTAAAAATATCTAATAGTTTCCCCTTTTTTAGACATACAGCACCATGCATAATATCTGGCTCTTTGAATGTACTGTCTCCTTTTCTAAGTATTTTTTTGTGACCATTAATATTGAACTCAAATTCACCTTCTAAAATATAAGTGATTTGCTCATGGGGGTGTGTATGCAATGTGCCAACAGCATCTTTTTCAAAATGTACTTCAACTACCATAAGATTGTCATGGTAAGCTAGAATTTTTCTTTTGATGCCATGGCCCAGATCCTCTAATTCAGCTTCTTCGTGAAGAAAATAATTTTTTATATCCACCATCTATACCTCCTTCTTTAAGGTCCATTTTAATTGATACCTTGCTTGTTTTGCCTTCGCACGAATGATGATTGTTGTTCTTGATGATGTAACCGGGTTATCGGGAGATCGACCAACAAACAATGCTTGTTGATTTAATTGGATGCTGCTTGTTAGGATTTGGCTGCCTATTTTCCAATCCAAATGTATCATGGATTCATCGGCTATCACCCTTTGAACATCTCTAATATGCTGATAACCGTTGTCCTTATAGCCTAGGGAGGCTGGTTCTGTTGTATGCTTTGACATCAATTCCCCTTCTACGTGGAAAAAAAAGTCATAGGTATGTTCTTTTTCTGAATCCACTTGGAATTCATCTGTGTACCCATTGTCAAAGAGCTCAAGCTTTCTCCTATAATCCACGCCAGGATAAACATCTCTCACCCTTGTATCTATGCTATTTGATTGAAATGCCAAGCATTCCCCTGCTTCCATTGACACATGGTTCTTTCCATCTACAACCACCGTATTATGTGACACACTCATACGATGCCACTCGTTACACAAAGCATTACCATAGCCAGAGTTGGATAAATCACGGCTAAGACAGTCCTCACCAATGACCACTTCAATGTTCATCTTATCAGGATGGGCATGAGAAGGACCGTTATGACCATATTTACAAAATATGTTGATGGTTTTATGTTTTAAAATAGCGCAGTGAGACGTTATAAAATTCGTGGCTTCATGATGAATAGGCATGGCTCCACTTGGCACTAACCCAGGTACATGCAGCAGCCTTTCTAGTGATATAGCATTGTGATAATAGTAAGGTTTCGATAATGGAAATGTACCTCGCTTATGATTAGCATGTAATACATTTTTAAGTAAGTTACCCACCTTACTCTGTTCACCAAAGACTTTGACTGCCATACAATAAATGTACGAATAGGATTTTAAATTGATATTAGGCCATCCATCATTGGGGTTGGGTAGCTGATGATTATCAAAACTATACATATAAGCAGACAAAAACATCCGTTTAATGATATGTTTCTCGTGTCCAAAATCAAAATCATATACGCTACTGAATAACAGCAGATTCGTTATGCCTTCTAAGGTAAAAAAATTATAATGAATGGACCCTTCATACCAAAATCCATCAGCAGTAACACCTTCTCGTATCTGCCTTCTAATATTGAATGTACCGCAAAAAGCAAAGTCAATCATGTCATCATCTTGAGAAAATAATCCCATCATACCAATGGCACTGTTTAACCAGCATGATATGTTATGTATTTTATCCACTTGAGGTTGTAGCAGTTTGAAACATGGTTGAAATAAGTCATAATACACATTTTCTAAAAATCCATCGCCAATGTCATCTTTCACTAATTCCAGTGCATTAATCATGCGAATGATGAAAATGGACTCGTTCAATCCCTGAGGCATAATTCTTCCACAACCCCAGCTCATTTCCTCTATATGATCATATTCGGCTCCTTCTTTGTTATGTAATTTGAACGCTTGATAATGTTTGACATAAAAGCCAATTATGTTTTTAACATAATCCAAATATATATCTTTGTTCATTAATCTGTATAAAAAAGCTGCTTTCCAGGCATTTAATATGGCCTCATTACGATACATGTATACCCATACACCATTTAGCAATGGACTATTATCGTACACATGCCCACATATTTCACATTGATGAGAAGTGGGTGTTTCCCTATTATATATCAGCAACCCTCCATCTTTACTACAAAAATAGTGATGTCCCCATCGGGATATGATTGAAGGGTCGTCATGAAAATTTGTACCAAATGCATGCACTTCTTTTTCCATTGTCTCTATCATTCGCTGATAGTCTTCATGATGTGTCAGAACACTTTGTAGCTTATTCAATTCAAAATATTCCATAGCACAACTCCTATATTATTGTTCTTTTATGGTTTTATCTTTTAGTCGTTTGATGACTTGTTCAATTAACCAGTACAACACCGTATACATAATACCAAAAGTAATGGGTTCGCCAGGTAAGGGTATACTTTGCTCCGACAATGATAATAACTGAATGAGTAACGAATTTATCATTGCATAAATATATACCATAATAAACACGATGAGCATAGACTTGAAAATCTCACTTAGACGCATTCTAACTTTTTGTCCTACTGTACTATCCAAATAGTAGCGATTTGAATCCAAGTTAAACGTTCTTCTTAATATGGGATTAACAATTAACATATTCATGACACCTAGACTCAAACCTAGGAAAAAAATGAAATCTATAACACTACTCTGATTACCTAAACCGGTGCCCCAACCTACAAAAAAGTACATAGCCCCTGCAACCCACCATCTGATTAACAGGGCGAGTCTATTCTCTGTTAAAAATTTTTTTCTTTTCATGATGGCCCCCATTTATGTTTTTTTTAGTCTGTTCTTAATCACTAAGATTGTGATGGTTCCAACGCCATAGATCACCATACTGATGATAATCATATATAAAGAAAAATAAATATCGTTATACGTGATGGACTCATGAATGTGATAGTTATTCAGTAGTATCCGTGAATATACGACACCAACAAAAACGAGTAGCACTGAAATAAATGCAAATAAAATATCATTACGGCTTTTCTTAATGGATGTTAAATTGAATAATGTAACGAGGCCAAATATCATAAATAAAAATAGATAAAATCCAATTTCAGGACTAAAAATTTTAGTAATGGTTTTTATATGGACTTGAGAAATAGCCAATTGGAACAATGCGGTAAATCCCATTATCATAATTGTATAATTTAAAAGTTTTTCTTTCATCACTTGGCTCCTTACCTGATTCTCATTTCTGATTCAATATCAAAAAAATGAACATCATCCATATTTACGGCTAATTTTAAGGTATCTTTATAAGCAATCTTTTGTTTTCTTGCGGCACATTTAGCGGCTAACTGACTCTTTCCTTTATTAAAAAAAACCAGCGTATCCGCACCTAAGAGCTCAATACCATCTACCACACAATCCACTTGAGAACCTTCATGCTTTATGAGCATATGTGGGTCAATGCCAAAATGTTCTGGTCGAATACCTAAGATAACTTCCTTTCCTTGATAGTCCTTCAACATTGTTCTTCTACTTTCAGGTATTTCAAGCTTCATGTCCTCTGCTATAAAAAACTTTCCACTTATCTCACCTTCTATAAACTTCATTGGTGGGCTACCCATAAAACTACCTACAAACTTGTTTTCAGGCATTAAATAAACCTCTTCTGGCTTACCAATCTGCTGAATATAGCCATCCTTCATGATAACAATTCGATCAGCCATTGTCATGGCTTCAACTTGGTCATGGGTCACATAGACGATTGTAGCTTTTAATTGATTATGTAACTGTACCAGTTCTCTACGGGTCCTACTCCTTAACTTGGCATCTAGATTAGATAAAGGTTCATCCATCAATAAAATACCTACATCCCTAGCAATAGAACGACCTAAAGCAACACGTTGCCGCTGACCGCCTGAAAGATTTTTAGGAAAACGATTCAGATAATCTTTCAAATCTACGGTATCTGCTACTTCCATAACTCTTTTATGCAGTTTATCTGAATTTTCATGACGTACTGTCAAACTAAAACCCATGTTTTCATAAACGGTCATATTACCATATAGGGCATAATTTTGAAAAACCATGGCAATATCGCGATCTGCTGGTGCTACATCGTTGACTTTTTTGCCATAAAAAAACATCTCACCGCTGGTAATTTTTTCTAATCCTGCCATCATACGTAGTAATGTGGATTTGCCACAACCAGATGGTCCAACTAAGACAATGAATTCGCCTTCATCAATGGTTATATTAAAGTCATAAACAGCTTGAACGCCACCTGGATATATTTTGTTAATATTTTTTAATTCCAAGTTATTCATGTCAATCCTCCTATGAATGCATGTATTCTTTATTAATATGATTGTGCTGGATAAAAGAAGTTCTTTGCTTCGTTTTTATCATTGAGATAATACCTCCTGCTACCGCACATACAGCCGAAATCACTAACATCACACTTAAAAAAATATTAAGATTTCCTTGAAACTTATTATCCATTAAGAAAAATCTTACGATCTGAAAGATACCAATGCAACCACTTAGATAACTCCATAGAAGAGAATAACTTCTTATCTTAATAGTAGCTAAAAAGCTAATGAGTGATAAGACAATTGTTACAATAATAAATAAACCTATATTATAGTCAACGGTCATATCTCTCAACCTAAAAATTGTATAAACTGTATTGAATGCAATAAATGTTAATAGGAGATAATAACCTGTATTATTTTTTTGATATACTTTTTTTTCATGCTCCATAAGTACCTCCCATTGAACCTTTACTTGCTTTTATTTTTTTAATACTATTAACGGTAACTACACTTAATAATATAACAGCTAAACCAGTTAAAGCAGTAAATAATACCCTGCTCATTGAAAAACTCATCGTTGATATACTGTAATTCTCTATGATTGAAAAATCAAAAGCTAAATACGCTTGTTGATAGCTAGGTATAGCACTCACTATAGTCAAAGAGTTGGTAATCATATAAACGGAAAATCCCAGCACAAACAGCCACCCAAGCACGCCTGCTTTCTTTTTGTGAATATCAAAAGCTAATAATAAAAACGATAAAACAATAAAGGCAACAGTTGACTGAAATATTACCTTATTAAGTACCTGTAAATCTTTATAATAATTAAACATGTCCTGAGAACCATCATAAAACAACTGATAATAATCCGTCATGAAACCTAATCCAAGTATAAAGGTGATGATTGCTATAATTATTAAGGCATAGGTTACGCCTTTTTGAATCTTTAACCCTATGTCTGCTTTCAATTCTATACCTCCAGTTTATACCTTCCCACTATATGGCTCTAGTGGGAAGGTGAGAACGACGTTCTAGTTACGTCCAGTCATTCTTTATTCCGTCATTCTTTTATATGCATCTCGGTAAACTTGAACATGTTGATTAAGACCACTATCCTCATAATATTTTTTAACATCTGTAGCATCTGTTAACTTTTCATTGCCAGTCACATATAAGAAGATCGTATCCACTTGGTCATCCCCAATAGACACTGTGCCAAGTTTAGCTGAATCTTGCTCTGTTAAAGAAAATACAGGTGGTATTAACTTAAAAAGTGGGTTTTCAGCATCATACGAAGTGGATAAAACATCTGCTGTTTCATATAAATCCCACGCTGCCCATCCATGATTCTTCGTATATTGTAATTCAAAACCTATTTCTTTTGCATAACCAATCGGAATATGTGAACCCATAAAATCTCTTAAGAATCCAGAAACATCACCATTTTTATACTCATTCGCTGCATCTAATAACCATTGATTGAATTTTGGATATTCAATACCACTTGGTGCAACAAACATTTCCCCTTCAACTAAATTCTCTGGGATACCATAATTCTGTAGAATATTCCCTTCTTCTGTGAAGAAATAATCAATGACCATAGCTGCTGCATTAATTTCTTCTTCTTTAGCAACACTCGCTATACCCCAGCCTCCTGGTTTTATAGCACGTGTATTTTCAACAAAATGTATAAACTCATCTGAACCTATGGTGGTCACTGGTGGTAGTATACCTACAACATCCTCATTACTTGCTGTTGTGGATGCAATCCAGTCAAAGGTCATAAATCCAAATTGTCGATGTCCTTCTTCTTTATCTTTTGTATATAATTCTTTTCTAAAATCATCACGATTACTTTCATCAGAAAACTCACTATGAATCAAGCCTTCATCAAACATATCTCTGATATAGCCAAGTCCTTCTATAAAATCATCCTGTGCATAAGAGAATTGTAATTCACCCTTTTCATCTAGATAGAATCTTGATTTATAGGAGTCTGAACCATGTACACGTTGTCCGCCAAAATAAGTAATTAAACGAAGTACATCTTCGCGATATCTAGATTTTCTAACAAAAAATGGTGAGATTTGAGTGTCTTTTACCACAGCTCCTGTTGAAACCTTCGATAATGTATTAGGGGATAACTCCACGATACGCAATAAAGCAATTAATTCATCAATATCGTATTGTGCTGTCTCTCCTAAAAATAGATCCGATGGCTTCGCTAAATCTGGATATGTTTTCGTAATGTAGGTAAGTAAGGTATTGAGTGCTGTCTCTCTATTGAGTGTTCCATTGTTAGCTGCCTCATTCTGTAAAGCAATAACGTTATCTTCATGTCTCGTCGTCCAGTAACCTTTATAGTGAACCTTTAAGGTAGCTGTCTCATTTTCTAATGCATCTTTTGAATCAAGCAAAGCTGTAACCCATGACGCTCTTCCATTAAATACACGGGCATAATTATTAATTTCAGCAACATAAGGTACATGATAGATGCCGCCATTGTAAGCTGTAATTGCTTTTGATATATCTGGATTATCCGATAGATATTTTGCAAAGTTTGGCATGATGTCCAAGTGTTCTTTCAGATTAATGAAATAACCTTGTGCCCCAAAGTTCATAAGTCTTTCAGCCACATTATCACCACCATAAATGATACTGTTGGTAAAACCTGTTGCCGCAGCCGTATCCATCATTTCTGATGCTCTTTGATCTTGGACAGTAATATCATTAAGCTTGATACCTAACTTATCTTGTATGAATTGCCATACAGGCTTTAATTCACCTTGGGTAATGACTCTTCCATCTGGCAATTTTAATGGTGTGGATTGTTGATACGTAATTGTTCGCTGGTTGTTCCCTAGAGCAATATTTAAATCAATAGCTTTTGCTACTTTCAGTTCATCTGTTGTTTCTTTCTCTCCATTATTTGCATTACCTTGTTCTTCACCTGCGTTTGCTGGTTCCTTATCATCCTTTTTGAGATTAGAGCTGGCACAGCCTGCAAAACTTGCTACCATAATAATTGTTAATAATAATACCATTAACTTTTTCATAAAAACACCTTCCTTTTTTAATTTGTATCAGCTAAAATTAGCCTTTTACACCACCCAAATTAACACCTTTTGCAAAATATTTTTGGATATATGGGTATACAATGAGTACTGGGATAATGGAACATACCAATATCGCATAGATGAATGCATCTGAAGCATAAGGGAGATCAATGGGCATATCATCAAACATTTTTTGATAGTTTTCTACCAACATTCGCATATAAACTTGCAATGGTTTTTCCATGGAATCTGTTAAGAGCATTCTTGACCAGAAGTAACCATTCCATCTGCTTGTTGCATAGAACAATGTCACTGTAGCTAATGCAGCTCTAGACATTGGGATGTAAATACGCCGCAACATCTGAAATTCATTGGCACCATCAATCCTTGCTGCTTCTTCAATTTCTTTTGGTACACCTTCAAAATAATTTCTCAACAAAATAATATTATATGCCTGCACACCAAAAGCAAAAACAATCCCCCATCTATTTGCAACACCCATGTTCACATAGTTCAAATACATGGGAATCATCCCTGCATTAAACCACATGGTAAATACAACCCAAAAATTAAACCTTCGTCTAAATATTAGTCTTTTCTTAGACAGTGCATAGGCTCCAGTTATTGAAATAAACATACTCCAAGCTGTTCCATAGGTTGTATAAAATAGTGTATTAATATAAGATATCCAAAACCCTTTGTCGTTGTATATTTTGTTATACACTTGAAAGTTTACATTCTTAGGAAGCAATATTACTTTTCCAGATTCATAAGCAATTTTACCGCTAATAGAAGCAGAAAAAGCGTAGATGACAGGATATAATGCCATAATTGCAAACACACCAATCAGTACATAGGATAATAATTTAAAAATAATTTCACTTCTATTTAATCTTTCCATATTCATTCACCTACCATAACGAAGTCTCTGATATTTGTCGACTGATATAATTTGCTCCTACGACCAATGCAAAACCTATGAGTGCATTGAACATATCTGCTGCGCCTCCAATGGATTGATTTCCCCCTTCTAAGCCTATTCGATACACAAAACTGCTTAAAACATCTGCTGTCTCATATGTATTAGCGTTGTACAACAGAATGATACGCTCATAGCCAACAGATAACATCCTACCAATCCTTAGAATAATCATAATCACCAGTGTAGGTGCCATCCCTGGAAAAGTTACATACCTAATTTCTTGAAACTTATTACCTCCATCTACTTTAAGTGCCTCGTATAAAACAGGAGAGATACTCATTACTGCGGCAAAATACACAATGGAACTATAGCCTGCTTCCTTCCATATACCAGTAATGATATACATCGGCCTAAAATATTGAGCATTCTGTATAATATTGGTACCCTCTGGAATAAATCCTATTGTATGTAAAAATTGTGCGATAATACCCGTGTTGACCTCTCCATGATAGAGAAGTGTTAACACCAAACCCGTTATCGTTACCTCTGACAAAAAGTGAGGTAAGAACGTAAAAGTCTGGGCAATTTTTCTATATGTATTGTTTGTAATTTCGCTAAAAAACAAAGCTAAAATGATGGGTATAGGAAAGCCAAATAATAACCCATATAAACTAATAATGAATGTGTTACGAAATGCCTGCCAAAATTGTTGGGCATAAGGTCCATTAATTAGTGAAATAAAATTAGAAAAACCCACGAAATCACTATCTAGAATCCCCATATTTGGCTGAAAGTTTTTAAAAGCTATGAGAAGACCACCCATGGGTTTATAAATCCATAGGGCATACCATAAAACCATAGGCAATAGCAAGACATATAATCGCCAATCAGTTATAATGATTTTCCCATACTTTAGCAACTTATTTTGTTGTTTCAAGTCCATTTTACTCATAATGCTCCTCCTGATTGTACTTTAAAAGATACATGTGCATATTATCCAATAAGCCTGCTTTGCTTTTAATCAAAAGCAAAATAATAAATACCATGATCATATTAAATAATTGAGTTAAGAAATAGTAAACGATATTCTTGATGATGAATCCACCTGCAAGAAAATAGGTTACGATTCCTTTACCTATAGAAATAAATAAGTAAGCCGTCACACAATAAACCAATAGGTTCCATGCTGAGTCTTTTATATGATCTCTATCCACTACACGAAAGATAAGGCATGTAAAAATAATGAAGGCATTCGCGAAAGGATATAATAGTATGCTCTCAATGATGTTTCCATGATGAAGAAAAAGCATGGGCAACCCGGATATAACAAATACTAAACTTCCCCATTTCCCCCAGCGAATGATTGCAACAAGTGCCACTAAAATAGAGAAATTTAAGTAAAAGCCTGCTCCTGGTAATGCATAGTGTAATAAGTCGCCCATGATTTGTGCAACAATAGCTAAAATCGATAATAACACCATATCAAAATACCTGTACTTTTCAACACTATCAATCATAATGAGATCACCTCATAGAGTTTGTTATTTCGATATTGAAGTAATATACGTTGTTCCAAGTATTGGCAGCCATCGTAGGTTATGGCTTCACCCTTCGATTGAAGAAAAACCTCTTTTTCACTACCATTTATAATCTCCACACCAAAAAATGTGTCCTGATCAATTCGATTAACAATCAATTGATTCCCATCAATAGGTCCTGGCACCAACACATGTAAAAAGTGAAGATTTGCCGCTTTATGCCGATTGGAAATATGTAATGTTTTCATTTTTGTTTCTCTAAATTTATCTGGTTCTTGGGTTGTCATGACAGCACGCACATTATTTTCTTTCATATCATAATCGACATCTATAGGTGATACACTATATAGCATCAATCTAGCTGGACCATTTTCATAGATAAATGTATGTTTATCCTCTGTAGGAAAAACATCTGAATGCATGAGCCATGTGTATATGTGTTCTTTTGAACTCTTTAGTTCATCTAATACAATAAAATAGGACTTTTTGGTATATAGAACATGCCGTGCAAAACGTTCTAATGCCAAATCTTTTTGATACATTTTGGATGTTTCGCCAACCACATAGACATAGGCCGCTTCATTTCTAAACGTTTCTATCTCGCCTACCATATCTTGGGTATAATGCTTCCAAATATTATTCTGATTCTCATTGGTATACCCTTTTCCATCAACGATTACAATGTTGTGGTCAGACGCTTTCACTGTTCTGTTATAGCCATCATCAATGGCTAAGTATGTATTCTGGGAACATAGGATAAATGAATTATTATCTGGATGTTGATGGGATAAACCAAAACAATTATAGTTTTTCTCCCGTTTAAGTTCCCATAAATGACGCCACTGGGTTTTACCTCCTGGATAACTGGTCTTAAAGGATAAATGGGTTGCATCCATATCCCAAGAACTTCTTATAACCACCAGTCCCAAATCCTCAAAATACTTTACAGGTTCAAGATTATCAAATGCTTGTTCCCCAACTTCTGGATCATAGAACAATAACTCAAATAAACATTCTGGTAAGATGCCTGGCTTTACTTTAGAGTCATACGCCTCTCGGTATAAAAACTTTTTCGTGACCAAATGACCCATTTTCTGAGCATGCCCATTACCATATTCTGCGGCTACTTTATAATAAATAGCTGTAGAATGACCACTTTTTCGATCATGACAATCCCCAAAATTAATTTGTTCTTCCAGGTTAGGTGCCGCTTGGTAGAGTCGATAATAAAATGTATTTTTTAGGAAATCACAGGATTGAAAGTAATCAACACCTTCTCGTTCCTTTATCAAGTGAGCATATATAAATAACCACATGGCGCCATATCGCCAATAAACAACACCCTCATAATCACTGCCATCTTTCGGCAGAACACCATAAATATAATCAAAATTATCTTTTGCGCTTTGAATCCATTGATCTGCTTCTGGAATCTCGTCAACAATGGCATATCCTGCTGTTGCAAGTCCTGTCATGTTAATCCAATTATGATTCTGCCAGTAATTGGTTGACCAGCCAGAACCCTCTGTTTTAACCTTAAAATCATACATGCGTCTGCCTTGAAGAAGAAGTTTATCCCTTAACACCTTTTTTTGTGCAGGGTCTAAGTCTTCTTTTAACCAATCATAAGCCAGACCCAAACCAAAAAGAAGCCAAGCAGCCGATAAATCCACATCCACCAAATGAGCATTCCCCCAATGGGGGTATCTGACACATGTAAATAACCATCTTTTTGCTTCTTCAAAATAATGCTTTTGTTTTGTAAGCAAATAAGCAAGGGATAAGTTAGCTACAGCTATTCCCATATATGTGGTGCTTAAGGGGGGGTGTTCTTCTGGCAATTGCTCTTCAAAATACACTTTACATTGCTCATATAGACGTTTAAATAAAAATGCTTTCTTGTTCTTAATTTCTTCTTGAAGATCATGAATATCCTGATCAATAAACATGTTTTGACTCATTATGACACTCCTATCATGCTAACAAAACGAAGTATTTGCGTATATTCGTATCTATTACGGTAACATAATTATAGCATGTTCGTGCATCGATGTCTAGGATTTTCTTTATTAATTTATCATTTTTTTCATAAAAATGACTCAATGATTGGTAATTTTGACGATAAAAAACAAAAAAGAAGCGTTAACCATTATATCGTCAGAACAATGATTTGCTTCTTTTATTTTATTACATGCTTCCTGTGTATCCTAACTTGATGGATATTTCAGAGGCTTTTTCCATAACGAGTCGGGCTTCCCCTTGTATATCTATATTTTCTTGATATAAACCACTTACACTAAGAGCCGCAACCATTTTATTGGTATAATCAAAAACAGGTGCCCCAATACACAGAAGATGTTCCGCCTGTTCACGATTATCCACTGCATACCCATTTTTTCGCACTTTCTCAATTTCCTGAGATAATTGTTGATAGTCCGTAATGGTGTAGGGTGTTTTTCTCACCAACGTTTTGGTAGCTAATCGTTTAAATAACTCATCGTCATGGGCTAAAAAACATTTTCCAAGTGATGTACAATGCAGATTGGTGGTGCTTCCTATAGGACAAGTGGCTATTAATAGATTTTTAGGTTCATATTTGTATATATAAGTAATCATTTCATTGACTTCTTTGCCTAAAAATACGGTTTTATTGAGTGTTGAACCTAATGCTTCAATGGTTGCTTTACCTTTATCAATAATGGTTTTATTTCTTATAAACGCATTACCAATATAATATGCTTTTACACCAATGCCATATATTTTACTTCTTTCATCAATCATTTCAATCATTTCTACTTCTAGTAATGATTGAATAATATCTTTTACACTATTAATGGGTATTTCAAGCTTATTGGATATCTGAGATAACGTAATACCTTTTGTTTTATTAGCAATTAGTTCTAGTATTGCCACTGTTCGCATTGCCGCTCTGCTCTTTGCCATCATCATTCTCCTTTTACGTCTTTACGTCTTAGTTACGAGTTTTACACTATTGTATCAGTTTTCCATCTAAATATCAAAGAAATTATGCAAAAGGCACGATTAAATTACTCGATATTGTATATGAAAAAGTAGAGTTGGTTAAAATAAACCGATAGTAACTATAGGTTTTGAGGTGTTTATATATGTCCGAAAATAAGACGTTCCAAGGTGACAACATTAATCGTTTACAACCCAATTTAAATAGAAATATTCACACCATCAAATCAACATTAAAAAGTGATAAGTATTTAGTCGTAGGAAAAGTTTCTAATGTTTTAGGGGATTACGCCATTATCTATATGAATCATATGGCTAATAAAGATGCCATTAATCGTAACATTGTAGCCACGTTACGTTCTACAGATAAAAGCAATCGCTTTCTAAAAAATACCACCGATGATAATTGGGTGGATACATTATCCCATTATATTTTAGATAGTATTCATATAAAAAAAAGCACATCAATGAACCACATCATCACTGAGATTCTGAGTGGAAATACCTGCATCTTATTCAATAATTCCAAACAAGCCATGATCGTTAGTACGCGTATTATTGAAAAACGGAACGTAGGCATGACAGAAACGGAAGTAACTGTATTAGGTAGCAAAGAGGCTTTTAATGAAGATTTGGAAACAAACATTGTCCTTATTAGACGTCGTTTCAAAACCGATAAACTCTTATTTAAAAATTTTGTATTAGGTCATCTATCCAATACAGATGTAACCGTATGCTGGCTAAGGGGCATTGCCTCTCAGAAAATTGTAACGGATATCTGTAAAAAGATTGGCAAAATAGATGTTGACCATATCTACGATGTTTCCATGATCAATCAAGTCATTGAAGAGAATCCCATGTCCATATGGCCTCAATATGTCCTTACTGAGCGACCAGACATTGTGGCAAACCATCTGGCAGAAGGTAAAGTAGCTGTTCTATGCGATAATTCTCCCTTTGCCTTAATCTTACCTGTGAGCATCTTTCATAATGTTCAAAGTCCTGATGATTATTATGAACGGCCTATTGTGGGAACATTTTTTAGGATTATACGGTATTTTGGTATTTTTATATCCGTATATTTATCCCCTCTTTATTTAGCCTTTACCACTTATAACCACGCCATTGTTCCACCAGACCTGGCTATTACCATTTCTGATGGCAGGACGGGCGTTCCTTTCCCATCCCTGATGGAGCTATTATTGATGACTTTTATTATTGATATGCTCAGAGAGGCCGGTATCAGACTCCCTCGAGCCATGGGGTCAGCCATCGGTATATTAGGTGCTGTGGTTATTGGACAAGCGGCGGTATCAGCAGGATATGTCAGTGCTTCTCTTGTGATTATTATTTCAATAACCGCTATCGCTAACTTTACAATCCCTTCTAACCTGCTCTTTAACGCCATAAGGATTATTAATTATGCCATGATACTGGCTGCAGGTATGCTGGGTATATACGGGATACATTTACTTTCTATCCTGCTTTTATGGCAATTAGTACGTTGTCATTCCTTTGGTGTACCTCTCCTCTACCCTGTAGAACCAGGAAAAGCTTCTGCTCTCTTGGATGTGTTTATGAGGGGACCTTTAGGAAAGTTCAGAAAAAATGTCAAGCGCTAGTGGAGGAGTGATGAGGTTGAAAAAAATGGCCGTTATTGTGTTGATAGGTGTTAACATGATATTACTAACAAGTTGCTTTGACTATACGGAATATGAAGAAATGCAGCTTATTTTTGGGCTTGGTGTTGACAGTGGTACGAATGGTGACGTTATCGTCACCATACAATCTTCCGGCTTTAAAAAAACAAATATGCAGGCCATGGGAGGGGATAGCGGTTCATCCATGGGCAGCCAAAACAGTACCATGTATAAAGCTTCTGGAAAAACTGTTCTGGATGCCCTTAATCAACTCCAACAAATTACAGGTAAGGAATTATTTTTCGGTTATATTAAAGTGATTATCATCGGTGCAGAAGCTGCTAAGAAAGACATGGATAACATCATGGCTTTTTTCTACATGTCACCTCGTATTCGAGGGTCAGCTTATCTTCTAATTGCAAAAAACACCGCTTATGACACATTAGGCACGGTTAACCTTAATGATAGTGACCTTAGCGCCCAATCCTTAGAAAACATGGTCAAGAAATCGGTTAGAAGCGGAGTCTCTTTCCCGATTCGATTAAGCAATTATTATAATATTATCTTAACCGATGGATGGAACGCAGCTATTCCTCAGGTAGAATATCAACAGGTTTCCAGTGGAGAGCAAGGTGGTGAAAAAACTGTTGTCAATGATACGAATCCCAGTATTGTGCCCGAAAAAGAAGGTTATCATTTAGTAAGGAATATGGTGGTTTTTAAAGATAATAAGAAAGTGGGCGTTTTAGATGAAATTGAAACCATGTGCTATGGCTTTATCACAGGAAAAAAAATTAAAAGCAGTTATGTGGTAAAAGACAAAGATACACATGATCAAGACTATGTGATGGGATTACGTTTTCTTCACAATCGGTCTAGGATCAATACCCATATTAACAATAATCAAATAAAAATTGATATTGATATCGATTTGCAAGCGAGTATAGAAGAATACCAAGGTGATGAAGCACTGGCTAATATTGATGTCATCAAAAATTTCGAAGCAGATTTATCAGCATCTTTAAAAAATGAAATACAAACATGTATTTATCATGTGCAAAAAAACTATGAAGCAGATATTTTTGGCTTTGGTAATCGTGTTTTTCAACAATACCCTTATAAATGGCAAGAAGAGTTACAAGATAAATGGGAGGATATTTTCTTGATTGTAGACACAGATGTGCGTGTGACAGCTAAAATACTCAATACAGGTTCAAACTTAGAACCTTTTAAATAATGTAACGGAAGTGGTGTTTATCATGAATCAGCAAAAGCTTTCCGTAAGACAGGTTGTTTCTTTAATCTACACCGGCACAATAAGTAATATTATTTTCTTACTATTCTTTGCCATTAATCGTGCTGGAAGAGCTTCTTATATCGCTGCAATTTTAGGAGGGCTGGTCACTGCTCTGTTATTATTCCTTGTTATCTATCTTACAAACAAGTTTCCAGGAAAATCCTTGCTGGATTTATTAAAAATGGGTTATGGTCAAGGCATCGCCAGTTTTTTTATTATACTCTACAGCTTATTTCATATTATTACGGCTGCTTTAATGTTAAGACTGTCCATATCTGTTTTTGTGAAAACATTTTTACTGCATATGACACCCTTATGGCTTCTTGAGTTAATACCCATTGTAATTATTGGTTTATTTCTATACACAGGTAATATTTTTATTTTTGCTAGTTGGAATGTATTGATTGTTGTTATTGCATTTGCTGCATATGCCCTAGGAACTTCTATAGGCATTGCAGTAAAATTTAATATCAATCATTTATTTCCAATATTTCATGTTAAATTATGGGATTTTTTATATGGTGCATTTTTACTTGCAGCTGGTATGATGGAAACTGTAATTCATTCTTTTAGTGTGGTAGGATTTATAAACGATAAAAAAACTTCATATAAAGCCTATTGGTATGGCACCATTATGTTTATTACCGTTGTTAGTTCAACGCTATTTGTATCCTTAGGCATATTGGGCCTGGGTATTGAAAGTAAGCGTGTTTTTTCTGTGGTTAATTTAGCTCAGGAAATAGGAATAGGTAGGTTCATACAAGGTTTTGAAGTATTTTATTTAGTCCCATTCTTATCTCTCATTTATAATAACATTGGCTACAAAGCATACTGTAGCCTTATTGGCATATTTACAGTAGCTAATCATAGAAAACATCGCTTGATCTATACCATCATGATATGTACAAGTATCTATGCTCTCGTTCTAAACATACCTTCTTTTAATGTTGGTATTGTTTATGTAAAAAACTTTGCAATATACATCATTGTACCATTTTGTATTCTTTACTTAATACTTGCAGGAATAGCCATTATCCTCATACGACATAAGAGAAAAAAAGAGGCTACGCCTCGTAACCACTATATTCCCTGAAAAGAGGTGTTTCGATGGATCAACAGCATTTGAATGATCGACAATTTGCATTTTTAATCTATTCTGGTACCGTTGGCAACATGCTTTTTATTACAATCTACGTCATTCAAAACGCTGGTAGAGCCACTTATGTTGCCGCTTTTTTAGGATCATGTGTAACGGCTCTTTTCATGTTATGGACCATATACTTAGGTAAATTCATGCCTAAAAAATCCATGTTTGATATCATCAAAACCTATTATGGAAAGATGGTTAGCTCTATCTTAATCATGATCTACAGCTTATTTCATATCTTTACTGGTGCTTTGATTTTACGATTATCCATGACGATATTTGTAAAAGTTCAGTTGTTACATTTAACGCCTTTATGGCTTATCACATTAATGCCAGTTATTGCCATTGCCATCTTCTTATTTACCAACAGTTTTAACCTATTTGCAAGATGGAATGTAATCCTTCAAGTTGTTGCCACGTCTGTCTATTTTGTGGGTATTGTTGTGGGTATGGTGATTAAATTTGATGTGAATAATTTAAAGCCCGTTTTTCACGTGGATGCGTCTGATTTTTTACTGGGTTTTTATTTATTATTAGGCGCAACCAATGAAACGGTTCTAAAATCTTTTAGTATCATGGGGTTACTAAAAAATTACAAAGTTGCACGGAAAGGGTTAATTAAAGGCGCCATTCTATACATTCCTATTATCAGTACATCCTTATTTTTTGCCATAGGGATTATGGGTCAGGAAGTTGCAAGAGATAGTACCTTTGCCATTGTTAATTTAGCCAATCAGGTTGGGTTAGGGAAGTTTATACAAGGCTTAGAGATATTTCATATTCTCCCTTTCTTATCCCTTATATACATCCACTTAGGTCATAATGCTTACAGCAGTTTTCTGAGTGCATGTTCTTTATCTCACAATAAAAAGTTTCGCTTAATTATGATTGGCATCATCTGTATTGGTATATATGCCATTGCAATCAGCATTACGTCCTTTAACGTTGCCATGGTTTATATGAAAACAACCATCACATATGTGGTTGTTCCCTTTAGTCTCCTTATACTTATCATGGCATCCATAGCCGTTATCATGAGAAAGCGCAAGAAACAATGACATCTCCTTGCGCTTATGCTTGTATGTTTGAATGGACTTCTTAAGGGTTGGTTATTACATAATGCCTATTCTTTACTTAATAAGTTGGGATAGTTCTCATCTAAATCCATATACGTTTTTCTGGCATCATGTAATTGTTCCATAAGTGATTGGACTAATTCTCCACGGGCTTCATCCTCATATATATTGTTCATTTCTTGAGGGTCATTGACCATATCGTATAACTCAAATCCAGTCGGTGTATCCTCATGGACTGCACCTGCAGCATCTAAGGCTTTGCCATAATAATAAATGAACTTATATTGCTTCGTCCGAATACCAAAATGAGCAGGGTTATGGTGCCGATGTGCTAAATTCATCCAGTATCTAAAGTAAATCACAGATCGTAGGTCCTCTTGCTCTTTTTGTAGCAATACAGGTACTTGTGACACACCTTGCATAGCTTTTGGTACGGAAATACCACAAAAATCAAGCAATGTAGGTGCTACATCAATATTGGCCATCAGATTGGTATTGGTCACCTTTGAAGGTATTTTTTCCGGATACCTGATTAAAAATGGGGCACGTAGTGATTCCTCATAACTCCATCGTTTATCTTGGTAATCATGCTCACCAAGAAACATACCTTGATCGGATGTATAGATAATAATGGTGTTATTCAACTCACCAATGGCTTCTAGTTTATCCAACAGTACCCCAACAGAATCATCAATACCGGCTACTGTTCTAAGGTAGTCTTTTAGATACTTCTGATACGCAGCTAAACCTTTCTGCTCAAATGTCATATCGTCATCAATCTTAAGGGGTCCTGTCACATAATCCTCAGCTTGAAAATCTTGATATAAACTTCTCACCTTACTTCTAGGTGTGACCGATGAACCAAAGTCTCTTGAAGCTTCACTTCGATGACTACGGTCTTCAAACAAACTATCGGGTACAGGTATGTCCTTCCCATCAAACAGATGTTCATGTCTCTTGGCAAATTCCCAAAAATCGTGGGGTGCTTTGTGGTGACACATGAGAAAAAATGGTTTTGATGTATCCCGGTTGTCTAAGAAGTTGGTGGTCATATCTGTAATAACATCGGTCACATAACCCTTATGCACCTTTCTTCCAAGGTCCTTTTCCTCAAATTCAGGGTCCCAATAAGTGCCTTGTCCGTGGCAACCTGAAAGATATTTGTAGTCATCAAAGCCTAAGGGTTCACAATGAAGATGCCATTTCCCAAACATGGCTGTTTCATAACCGTTATCTTGGAAGATAGCGGCTAAATTAGGTCCTTGGGTAGGGTCCCAATGGTCACTAAGGGTCCGAACACCATTGATATGTCCATATTGCCCTGTCATAATGGATGCTCGAGCGGGTGTACAGATAGCATTAGTACTGTAAAAGTGCTGAAGCTTCGTACCTTCTTCATATAGGCGGTCCATATTCGGTGTCTTAAAAACATCACTCAGAATAGAACCATAACAGCTAATGGCATTAGCTGAATGGTCATCCGACATGATATATAATACATTTGGTTGTTTACGCATGTTTATACTCCTTCATCCATGTCTTGTTTAATCTATGGTTATTTTAAAGCAAACAGGGAAAGTTGTGTTTATTGGCTGATCCACGTTTATTTTTAAACCTTCCTCTAGGCGTTCATAAGTCACTTCTCCATCAAAACCAAGAAGTTCAATGGCCTGAAGGTGACCTTCAAAATGCTTGGAGCCTTTAGCCAATGATTTAATCACCACTTCACCGTTATCTGGCCACTTAAGGATATTGGCATAGATATAAGGGGCTTTATAAGTGAAGCGAATATCTTCACTTGTAAAGGGTGAACGGGCAACATCATTCATACAACCTTCCACAATCTCTGTAGGACCTTCACCAAAAACACTCCAATAAGAGGTATCGTATATGGATTCACCATTGGTAGCCAGCCATTTACCAATAGCACGTAATACACTCTCATCTTCTTCTGCAATGGTTCCGTCTGCTTTTGGGCCAATGTTTAATAACATACAACCGTTCTTACTGATGATATCAATTAAGTCACACACAATGGATTCAGGGGTTTTAAAATCATTATTTTCTGTATAACACCATGAATTCTTAGCCACTGCTGTATCTGTTTGCCAAAACCTTGGTCGAATATTGGCTAGCTGGCCACGTTCCACATCAAAGATAGCAGTCCCTTTTGCATAGGCATCGTTTTTATAATTAATGGCAACTTGTTCGCCCCACTCTACGCCTCTGTTATAATAGTAGGCTGCAAACTTTTTAAGATAGGGTTTAAAAGCCATATTCTGTATCCACCAGTCAAACCAAACCACTTTTGGTTGATATTTATCCACTAACTCACATGTCCTTACAAGCCAATCTTCAAGGTGCTCTTCACATGGTCCTTCATTATAGATATTGTGTGTACTGCCTACACTCTTTGCATCAAAAAGCTTATGGGCATACCCGTAAGGTTCCTGATATTCAATGTCTTGAATACCAGAATCAAAGTCTCTACACCCACTCATGAACCAAAAGTTCTCAGCCCGATGACTGGATGCTGTAAATACCATATCATTGGCTTCAATCTCTTTTTTAAGTTCCCCTAAAATATCTCTTTTAGGACCTTTTTTAGCTGCACACCACTCGGATAAATCACTGTCATACATCTGGAACCCATCATGATGCTCCGCTACTGGCATCACATACTTAGCACCAGCTGCTTTGAATAATTCAACCCAAGCTTTTGGATCAAATTTCTCAGCTTTAAACATGGGTACAAAATCTGCATAGCCAAAATCTTTATGTAACCCATAAGTTTTAATATGATGCTCATAAAATTTTGAACCCACATCATACATGTGACGAGGGTACCATTCACTACCAAATGCGGGTACTGAATAAACACCCCAATGAATAAAAATACCAAATTTAGCCTTTTTATACCATGTGGGTTCTGGCACTTGAGATAAAGACGCCCAATCATCTTTAAAAGGTCCTTTTTCAATCACTTCATCAATTGTCTTTAAATACGCAGCTAACTTACTCATCATACTCTCCTTTTCTATTGCACATATTTTTTTGGCTTAACTACCACCTTATTGTTAGTATAGTGCTTTCATGGTATAATAAAAATACGAAATATTAACCTACTTTTACGAAAAGGGGAACTGATATGGATGATAAAATAATAAGGCAATATATGGCACATCTAAAAGTCGATTTGCTCCAATCCCATTATGGCAAAGTCCTTGAAACGTGGAATGAAAACAATGAGAAACTGGGTTACAACAAGCTATATTTTATCGACAAAGGGGAAGGACTTGTTACCATCAATCATAAAAAATACATGCCTCGCCCTGGTGAGATTCTTTTTATACCTGAGGGGTCCATTCAAAGCCTAGCCATCATTAGTCCAAAGCGTTATGTAAAGCATTGGTGTCATTTTAATGGGTATATTGGAACAGTTCCCATTAGCCAGTTTTTATCCTTCCCATTGTTAAAAAAGGTAAATGACATTCCCTATGTTGAAGACCTCTTTACCAAGATGTCGGGCTATTCCAATGACCAACAAGCTTTTTCCCCCATTCGAGCCAATAGTTTATTATTGGAGTTACTTCACTACTATTTTAGTGATATCTGTAAAAATGAGGTTAATTTGGCACGTCAAGTGGCTTCTACAAAGATAAACACCCTCCTTACCTTTATGGAACAGAACCTTCATAGGAAACTCCAAACGGAAGATTTTGCAGAGGTGATGAATCTTAATCCAAACTATCTCATACGGCTTTTCAAAACAACCTTTGGTACATCGCCTATGAATTATTTTAATAGAATGCGTATAGAAAAAGCCAAAGAATTGTTAAAATTGGACGTTGATTCCATCAGCTCCATTTCTGACAAACTTGGCTTTAATACACCTTATTACTTTTCCTATGTGTTTAAAAAGCATACGGGTTATAGCCCTAAGGACTACCGAAGGATCACCTAGTAGGGTTCTTGTACACGCGTTCATAACCCTATTCGATTACTGGTGTATCATAGTCCTCCATCTGCCGCATCTTTCGTATCGTATACTTCTAGAGTAGCGTCTTTGACAGCTGGAACCAATTGATCGTCTGCTTTCTCTGTCACTTGAATGTACATGGTATCGGACATTAAGCCATCAGATGATGCGGTTAACCTTATGGTTCCTGTTTGTCTTGTGGTTTTGAGAACAACTAACGCAAGACCATTAAATAATGCTCGATGGTGGTTATGATCGTGATCGTGGCATAATGGGTCACCATTACCGCAACCAACTATCTCACCAACGCCCTCTACCTGAAAGTCTATTCTATTACTAGCTGATGGGTTATCTATACCAAAGGCATCAAGAACTTTCACTTGGACCATGATCGTGTCTTCCCCATTTGCTCTTAGTGCATAGTCACTGACTAATTGGAGCTGAATACACTTAGGCTCTGAAGCTGTTTTATGACTTTCTCTAACCACTTCAATCCCATCATTATAACCAAGTGCTATAATCTCACCAGGTTCATAATGCACAAAGTAATGAGCGGCTTCAAAGGGTGCAATAGGTTTACGTCCATAAGACGTACCATTACAGATAAACTCTATCTCTTGTGTATTGGCTGTTATGACAACTTCTATTTCTTCTCCAACACAGTCAAACGTCCAATGAGGCATAAGATGAATAGACGGCTCTTTTGTCCAATGAACCCTATATTGATGACCTGAATCTTTCATAAACCCACACAAGTCTATAATACCGTATCTAGATATAACGCTGGGCCATGTAAATGGAAATATCTCCCCTCGATAATCAAAACCCGTCCACACGAAATAACCTGCAACATAGTTTTTATCTGCTGCTTTTAAGGTTTCAAGGGGCGTAGAACCCCATAAAGGGTAGGATTCTGTATAGGCACTTACATTGTACTTCCGTTTAGGGTTTGCCCATATGCTGGTTGTTTTGGATCGTTCACTGTAATAGCCTGGATTCAGTTCTTCTTCCCTTGGCAGATATTGACCTCTTGTGGATTGCCCCGAACCGTTCTCTGTACCGAGTATGCATCGGTCGGGATATTCTGCATGTATTTTATCGTACAAATCAAATTGGCGGTTGACATAATAATTAAAACCAAAAACATCAATATGAAAGTCATGATTCTCATGGAACTTTGTGATGTCATACCAATTGCAGTTATTACCGTAGGTAATGGGTCTTGTATCATCCAGTCTATGAGCCAATCTTTGTAGCTTCTTCATGATTCTAACACCTGTTGGGGTGCCATGAATATTCATTTCTTCGTTACCAATGGACCATATAAAAATGGATGCATGGTTACGGTCTCTTTTAAATAAATCCGTCATTTGTTGGATGTATTCATCTGCTGTACTCATCAATCGTACTTCGTCCATGACTAATATACCAATGTCATCACAGGCCTTTAACAAATAGGGAGATGGCGGGTTATGAGAACATCGATAGGCATTGCACCCCATGTTTTTAAGAATTTGAATTTTATGCCTTATGGTGGATTCGGTAAGTGCACCGCCAACGGCTGCAAAATCATCATGAACGCATACCCCTTGGATTTTAATAGAACGTCCATTGAGATAAATACCTTTTTGGGATGTAAACTGCACATCTTTGATACCAAAGGTCAATGTCTGTGTATCCATCACCTGATCATCTTTTTTGATTGTCACGAAAAGTGTGTACAACCTAGGCGAATCAATGTCCCATAATTTAGGTCCAATGATAACATCTTCAAGGGTTATGATTTTGTCTTCGTAGGCATCTACTTTCACTGTATCATAATTACTCATGACAGATACACCATAAGGATCGACAACTTCTATTTCTACTTTTAGCATACCTTCATAAGACGTATCATTACCCATGTCAATATCGGCTTTTAATAAGACAGAAGGGATCTCTTTCCGTTCTCTAAATAACTTGGAACTGTTCATGGGCATATATGTTCTAACGAAAATACCATCCTTTTTCACATAAATTGGCTCTGTGATGACTAATCTTACATCTCGGTAGATGCCAGCTGCTTCATACCACCATCCTTCGTAATTCGTCGCATTTACCCTAACAGCTACAACATTGGGTTGCCCATAGCGGATGACATCGGATATGTCATAATGAAAACTGGTGTAACCACTTAAGTGCCTGCCAACAAAATGACCGTTTACATAGATCTCACTATCTCGGTAGACACCATCAAACTCTATGCTGATACATTTTCCTTCATGGCTCTTATCCACAAAAAATGCCTTTCGATACCAAACAATGCCCATTTTCAAGAACCCTTCTGGTTCTGGTACATTTTCTGGATCATATTCCCCACGATACACTCTAAAATCATGGGGCACATTGATGTTATCCCAATGACTGGTATCGTAGCCCCATTTTGCTACGCCACAATTACCAGCTTTCATCCAAATAGGTGACTTGAATCGTGTTTCATGGACACTTTCATATGCCGTTGTTTCAAGATCACCATCGTGATACTGCCAGTCAAAATTCATGTTATAGGCCATTCTTTTCTTCATAACCAATGCTCCCCTCTATGGTTTTTTCTTATCACTGCAACTTGTTTTATGGTATATCCACTACCCTTCAAGATACCCTGATATCTATAGTTGAAGCCATGCATTACTTATTTTTATTAATTTTGAGAACAACGCCACTGGAAGTATTATATTTACCGCCTCGATAAGCACAAAATAAATGGGTTGGGGAACCGTCTTTCAATAATAATTGAGGGCGTTCAAATCGTCCTTGACGTGTTAGTCCAGGCATGGCTTCATCAAAGTAGCTGGGAGCATCTAAATAGCTAATACTAGGCTCACTCCACTCAATACCGTCTTTTGATTCAATGTATAAACCATACTCATGATTAAAGACGCCCATATCTCTCATAACCATATGATACTTATTATCTTCATACCATATATAGCCATCTTCTGCTTGAACCCGCTCCTCAATATACGAATAATCGATGACAGGGTTACCCTCATATTTTTTGTAAGGGCCTGTTAATGTGTCTGATTCTGCAAAGCCGTATTGCCGGTTACCATTGAATTTAGCTGCTGTCTGCTGACTCCATGCTTTGTAATAGATACGGTATTTACCCTCTGGTGTTTTGGTAAATGTGGGATTGGATGTGCAGAAACTATCCCAGTCTGTATCATCCCCAACATGAATCATGGGTTCTTGGTCAGATACACGAACAAAAGGACCATCAAGGGAATCGGCGATTGCCATACCTACTCTTTTGGAGTTGACAAGTTTATGAAAATAGGGTTTATACATATCCCCATCCATCTCACCTATTTCGTCTAAGGTTTTTCCTAGATTTGAACCATCTGAACCCATATATAGTATAATGTATTTGTCATCTACTTTATAAACAGATGGATTATGTATGGACCATGAATCCCAATGTTGACCACCACGACCTTGTAAGACAACACCCACGTGTTTATAAGGTCCTTCTGGTGAGTCTGCCACAGCATGAGCTACTTCACAAGCTGCCACCCAACCTAAATGATCGTACTTATTTTCCCATCGTGCATAAAAAACATGAACACGACCATCTTCATCATAAATAGGCGAACAACCCCATACATTATACTTTTCTTCTTCAAGGATTCGCCCAACGCCTTCCAGTTGTTTTCCGATTAGAGACTGTTTTTTTTCAATCATATACTTACTCCTTATCTTGTCTTATAAATGAAGCCAACGAACCAAGTCGTCGGCTTCTTCATTATGACACACTTCTTTTGAAAGTCAACCTAAGCTTAGGTTATTTTGTATCGTATGCTTCTTGGTATACCTTTAACATTTGGTTAATACCCATGCCTTCAAGCTCAGCTTTATAACTGTCCCACACCTCATCAATGTTCACATCTGTAAGGACAAATTCAGCAATTTTCTCTAAGACATACTCATTAATAGATGTTGAATAGGTTAGCAATTCCGCTGATTGTTCTTCTGTTAATGTGAGTGGTGGTAATAAAATATCTGTCGATGGCCAATAAGGCTCATAATTCTTCTTTGTTTCTCTGTAAAGAATGACTTCCATGTTCTCTGGGTCTTCTTGATAACGACCAAGTCGCACATGAGATGGATTGTAGTAGTTACCCATTTGATTCCATAACCCATTTGGCTTTTGGTCTGCAAGCTGGATAAGACTTGCCCAACTAGCCTTTTCACCATTAATACCAAGTTTGTTGTCATCATCTATATATTCCCAATCAATTCCTGGCTGTCCATTTGAATTCCAAAGACTTAGTTCGTCTCCATATAGTAAATCAGCTAACATCATAGCTACTTCTGGATGCTTACATGCATTGGTGATACTAAATGCAGCTCTAACAGAAGCATAAGGACTATATTTAGCAATTCTTACACCATCTGGTCCTTCAAGTGGAGGTACCGTTATATAATCTTTGTAACGCTCACCTGAAAGGTCTGTACCTGTTCCAGGAAAACCACCAGGGAATGCTCCTAAAATAACCACATCTGGGTTTTCACCCATCTGCTTAAGTCCATCTGGGGCTTGGGTGAAACTTTCTTCAGCAAGTAAACCTTCTTTACGTAAGCGCTGCATGTATTTAAGACCTTCTTTCCATCCATCGGTGAAATAGGAAGCCTTTACTGTACCATTGTCAACAAATAATCTCATAGCTCCACCTTGACGTGTAGGATTGTAGACAAAAGAATTCATTAAGAAAGCTTCTGGTTCAGCTTCCCATCCCTTATAAGCTCCCGCCATTGGAATCTCGTCTGCTATGCCATTCCCATTAGGATCTTGTGTAGCAAAAGCCTTTAACACATTATAAAATTCTTCTGTTGTTTGTGGCATATCAAGTTCTAATTTATCTAGCCATGGCTTATAAATCCATAACTTTTGTGTTGATAAACAGTGATAACATTCACTAATGGTTGGCAAGTTATAAATATTGCCATCTGGCATGGTCACTCTCTCTCTAGCAATAGGATGCAAGTCAAATACTTTTTTAGTATTGGTACCATATTTTTCTATAAGATCATTAAGGGCTACTAAACTACCCTGTGATCCATATAAAGATTGTTGTGCTGAAGTCAATTGGGATGTTAAAATTAAATCTGGATAATCGCCTGTTGCAAGCAACAAGTTTAGTTTTTCTTGGGCTTCATTATTCGTTGCAACAACGAATTCAAGGTCAATATTCGTTTTTTCTTCTATATACTTCGTCATTGCATTTTCATCAAAATTATCGACATTTGGACGTGTATGTACAAAAGCTGTTAATTTCACACGTTCTTTAAGTGGAAATGATAACTTCTCTTCACTTGCAGTATCACCATTATCCTTATCTTTGTCCGATGATGTTGTTCCAGCATTATTACCTGAAGTTTCTTCATCTGGTGCTTTCTTAGATCCACAACCTGTGAACACTAAAGACATGGTTACTATCAATGCCAGTAACATGGTTAAATATCTTTTCATTTTTACACCTTCCCTTTTAAGTTTTTGTGTTGGTATTTGTTTTTCTATGCTTTATACCAAACAGATTTCTATTATTAATGTCTAGCCTTTAACTGAACCTACCATTACACCTTTCACAAAGTATTTTTGAATAAATGGATAAAGAAGCATCAGTGGTAAGCTAGAAACAATAATCAATGAATACTTAAGCAGCGTGGCCAAATTTTCTTTAACTGCTAAATTTTCTGGGTCAATACTTGAAATCATATCCATGGAAATTTGATTTTGAACTAAAATCTCCCTTAATACAATCTGTAACGGTCTTAAGGACGCAGACTTAATGTAGAGAAAAGCGTCAAAGAATGCGTTCCAATGTTCTACGGCATAAAACAATGTAATGACAGCTAAGATCGGTTTGGATAAGGGTAATACGACCATGCGAATGAATTTGAAATCATCACATCCGTCAATCTGTGATGCTTCTAGCAATTCTTTCGGTATTGTTCTTCTAAAGTAAGTAATGGTAATCATCACATTCCATACATTAAGAGCTTTTGGTATAATCATAACGGCTCTTTTATCAATAAGGTCTAATTTATCGATGAGTAAGTAGTTAGGAATAAGTCCTGCATTAAATATCATTGTAAATATTAACATAAGTGAAATGACCCGCTTACCAATAAGATTTTGTCTGGATAAAGGGTAAGCAATCATAACCGTTAATGCAATGTTAACAGACGTACCAACAATCATATAGAAAGATGAGTTTGCAAACCCTGTCATAATGGATGCATAATTAAATACCGCTTTGTAACCATCTAGATTAAAGTTAACCGGCCATAAGAATACCTTACCTTGTATAATTGCGCTGGATGACGAAAAGGAGGCACTAATGACATAGATTAAAGGATAGGCAACAGCAATAAAGAGCATTGTCAGTACCGTATAGTTAATAAATGTAAATGCTTTGTCAGCACCTGTTTCTTTATAATTCATTTTTTTCCTCCCTAGAATAGACTTGATTCGGATACTTTACGCGATATCTTATTAAACGTTACGATGAGTATAAATCCTACAATGGATTGGAATATACCAATGGCAGTAGAGTAGCTAAATTGAGGTAACGCTGATTGAAAACCTATTTTATAGACATACGTGGATATAATCTCCGACTGATTTAAGTTCACTGGATTTTGCATAAGCAAAACTTTTTCAAAACCCACATTCAAAATTCGACCTAAATTAAGTGTTAAAAGCACAATAGCTGTTGGCATAATACCTGGCAAGTCAATGTGCCACATACGTCTCACTTTATTAGCCCCATCCATAATAGCTGCTTCATGTAATGAAGGATCAATACCTGCTAAGGTTGCTATGTAGATGATGGAACTAAATCCTAAACTCTGCCATATCTGGGACCACACATACATATGTGGAAAAGTCCCCTTGGTACCAAAAAAGTTAATTTCATTAAATCCCATGGACATAATTATTTGATTGATGATGCCTGTTCTAGTTGAAAAGAATTGTAGTAACATACCAACGATAACAACCGTGGAAATAAAATGCGGTGCGTACGTAATCATCTGAATGGTTTTTTTGAATTTTACATTCCTGACATAATTTAAGGATAACGCAAATATAATTGGCAATGGAAATCCAGCTATTAAGCCATAAAGACTAAGACCTAACGTATTCTTAATCACACGCCAGAAGTTATAATCACTAAAAAATTTAATGAAGTTTTTGAATAATGGGTCTGCCCATTCACTACCTCCAATCCCTTTGGTAGCTACAAAATTCTTAAATGCTATCTGCACACCCCAAAGCGGCACATACTTAAAAACAATGATGTATGTTAATGGAAGTAACAGTAATACATATAGTTGCCAGTCTCTTTTTAAACTTCTTTTAAAGAAGCCCTTTTTTCTTATTTTATTGTTTTTTCTTGATGTACTCTTCAAAATATGACGTCCTTTCCCATTTGAATGATTTGAGTATAACAAGGGACTAAACATCTTGTATATAGGATAAATTTTAGATAATGGTAATTCCTGTTTACACCTTATCATCACTTTTTCAGGTTATGTGATAGCATAAAAAAACCGCAACAAAGTTTTCCTTTGTTGCAGTGCTGGTGCGGCTTAACACTTCACCATAAAAAAATCACATTGTCAAATCTATATCACATTTTCAGTACACTTACCTACACAGCCTGTTGCTTTTCTCTATATACGGAAGCACTTATACCATGCATACGTTTAAAAGCTTTTCCAAATGTATTACTTGAATTATACCCACAGGCAATGACAATATCTTTTACAGCCATATTGGTTTCTCGAAGGAGTCTCTCTGCTTCCTTCATACGAAGCTGTTGAAGATAGTTAATAAAGCACTCATTATTAAACGCTTTAAATATTTGTGATAAATAAGCGTAGGATAGGTTAAACTTTTCTGCTACCATGGGTAAGCAAAAATCAGGATTCTGATAACTCTCGTCAATATATTGATTAATACTATCCATTATATGGTCATGTTTGTCTTCTCTTTCATTGCGAATGACTTCACATACTTCCAAGAATACTCGTTTGCTGCATTGGATTTTTTCAAGGTTTGACATGGAATCCATTTTCTCAAAGGCTTCAAGTATAATGGATTTCACCACATTATCTTCACCTACAGCTCTTTCTTGAACTTTTGCAAGGGTTCCCCATATCTCATAGATAAATACTTTCATCATATTGGCAGGCAATGTTTTATCAAAAATATTCCGTTTAATAATATCTCTTAGTATTTGTCTTACCTGCTCACTATCGCCAGCTCGGGTACAGTTATACAGCCTATTCTCTATTTCTGCTGGGTAATAATAGCTATCCAAGTTCTCTTCTAATGTATCAAACCAAACGTACCCTTTTTCACTCTTTGTATTGATGGTTGTTAAAGCATCCATTGCGTTTGAGAGGGATGACGATACTTCAGCCATGTCTTTATAGATATTACCCACACCAAATCGAACATCCTTAATTGAATTTGAAGCCATAAGATCGATGCATAGACATATTTGTTCTTCGATATGCTTTCTGAATTGATTTTCGTCTGTTCCATCTGTTATAAATATAACAGCTAATTTATCATGATCTATGTCATGGACATATTCAGGTAATAAAATCTCTTCTGTCAGTAAATCCTTCACAATAAGTCGCTTCATTTCAAGTTCATTAATGTTATGTTCACTTAAATCTTCTAATATATTTATACGCTCATCATAATCCACAACCATGACACAATAAAGAGTTCCAATATAATTGGCTTTTAAATATTTCGTCATGGAAATAATTTCTTCAATGTTGGTATAATTACCCATGAGCCATCTTTCCAAAAAAGTCATTCTAAGGTATGGAATCTGCTTCTTAACACGTTGCACTAAATCTTCATGTTTATTCATTAAAGTATGGACAGGTTTTGAATTATATCTAGCTGATATAAGTGATGTAAGCAAGCCAACAACAAAGATAGTCGCCATAAGTATACTCGCTGCATTCCTCAGTCTAAAAATTTCTCGAAACACCTCATCTTCCGATTGTATCAAGATGTAATTCCAAGATGTCACTTCTGAAGGCGTTGTAAATGTCAAGAATTGATGTTTAATGGTATCAAAATCCACGTAGCCATTCTCGGTGATACCAAGTTCATCGTTTAAACTAATAAGTATGCGACCTTCTGCATCAGCCACAAAGAAATTACCTTCAAGGTTTTGTTCAAAACCGGTCATGTTTTGCTTTAATTTTTCTCCATCCAGTATCATTAATATAACTGCTTCAGGACTATTGAATTCATGACCAATGGTCGTTAGGATTGAAATCCCTCGTATTGGTTTTTTATAGATCATATAATTTTCTACAGGTTGTATGTGACCATTATAGTATTTCTTAAAAAGGCTCTCCCAATATACGTCTTTATCAATGGTACCCACTTTAAAATTATCAGGAGATAATTTATTGTAATAATTTATATTAGCATTACTAGCCACTACTTTTGAATTATCATAAAAGATAAAGTACTGTTCGATAATGTCATTCACAAATCGAATATTCTTCAACTGATTATATAGTTCAACCACTGGGTAATAATTTTCTTCAATATCAAATCGCGTCCTTTTCTTAAATCCATTGACAATTGGAATTTGTTGTAATTGTATTGATGCATCCATTGCTTCTTTGAAACGCCTATCTAACACAGATTTGCTTTGTTCAATGTAAGATTGCTGCATTTTAATCGCATTACTTTCAATTTCTCTAAAAGCGGCTATATATGCAATTGAACCCAGAGCAGACATGATGATGATGATCAATAAATAAGGCATAAAAAATTTAATAAATAACTTCGTAAAATTCTTTTTCATTTTAGTCCCCCAATAAACAATGAATTAATACGGAAAATACTTCCCTCCTTTACGTTTAAGCTTACTTATAAAGACAGATTAGCATGGTATGCCTTTTTTTAGCAATAGGAATCCTATCATGCAATAGGAATGTTTTTAACTTATGCTTTTATCTAATGTCTTATTATACAAGAAAAACACTGCTTTTTTCAACAGTGTCTTTCTTCCAAAGGTATTCAATTTTTTATATACATATTATTTTTTTATGATAACCCACTGTACGGATTTTAACCCAACAATATGGTTCAACTGGTTTTCAACCACAATGTGCAACAATACTGCTTCATTTTTATAAAAACCTTTCAGTGGTATCAGGTGTTCCTTTGTGTCCTCTTTGAAAGCCTCTTCAATGGCTAAAAATGCTTGGGGTTGTGGTAATGGCCAATAATCTTTGTTGTGCTCAATTTTAAATTGCACAGGCCCCTGAATACCCACTAATTTGATACAAGCCATATTCAATGCATCATTGAAACTTGGCATTTTTGTACTGACATAATAGTGTCGATAACCCTTTCCTTTCTCAAAGACCTGATGACCTAATGTGATGGGCTCCCAGGTATTTACATCATGAATATTGATGGGTTTATTTAAATCTATTCCATGGGCTTTAACGGGTGATCGCCACCACTGGCTAATGGTCCATTCTCTTTTAGCTATAGGTAATACAGGATATGTGGTGACATTTTTTGTATCTAAAACCAGTGATGCTTCTCCATAGTTCGGTGTCTTCACGGTAATCCTGCAATTCTCCACTTGTTCATTCATTCTTGTAATAACTTGGCATAAGCCTTTAAATAGCTTTCGGTCAGTCGTTCTGTTATGGTCATGATCTGCCGGGTCCCCATTCCCTGTGCCAAGAAGTGTCATACCCTCAAGTTCAAAGGTCATCTGTTCATCCAGGTGAGTCGCTAGCCTTCCTTCTTTGTCTCTAATGCTTACTTCCAATACTTTTACATCCTGCTCTAGGCTTTTTCCGCCTGTTGGGGTTTCATTGACTTCAACATGATACGGAGCCTTTAAGGTTTCTTTTATATCAACGGCTGCTTCCTTGTTCTTATGATAGGCAACTGCTCTTAAAGTACCTTCTTTATATGGAACCGTCCACTCAGTCTGATGAATAGGGTGATTCTCTTTTCTACCTAAGGAGTTACCATTTAGAAATAACTCAACTTCTTCACAGTTGGTATATGTCATCACCTTAACTTCTGTACCTTCCTCTATATCAAGATTCCAATGCGGCATCACATGTACCATGGGTTCTTCTGTCCAGAGTGCTTTAAATAGATGATAATTATCTTTTTCAAAACCAGATGAATCCAATGCACCGCCACCTGCAAACAACTTAGGCCATGTTGATTCGCCTCGATATTCAAACCCTGTCCATACAAAAACACCAAAAACAAAATCTCTATTTACAACTTCTTCCCACGCTTTTCTATGGGTGGAACCAAACTTGGCATGGATGTCGTCATAGGCTAAGTAATGCCCATTCTCAGGCGCATTTACATATACACTTCTTGTGTTGGATGTAGCACCTACTTCTGGTGAACATATTGGATGGTCTGGCAACAGTTCATGAAGCTTATCATAACAGCCATAATTATAATTCACCCCAACCACATCACTGGCTTTTGATACTTTGGAATCATAAAATCCTCCATTTAAAGCCACTGTGACAGGTCGTGATGTATCCAATGTCCTAACAAATCTTTTTAAGTGCACAGCTAATTTTTCCCCAGTATCTGTACTTTGAAGAGGTTCTTCGTTCCCAACAGACCACATAAAGACAGATGGATGGTTGCGATCACGCCTCAGCATATTTTCAACTTGTAATAATCCAATTCTAGACGTCTCAAACCACCTGGATTCATCCATAACCAGTAAGCCGTACTTATCACATAAGTCTAAAAATTCTGGTGCTGGTGGCGTATGCCCGCATCGATAAGCATTACAGCCCATTGCCTTTAACTTTTTTATGCGTAACTCCCATACTTGGTCAGGTACGGCAACACCAAGACCGCCATGATCGAAGTGACCACACACCCCTTTGATTTTAGTATTGATGTCATTCAGATAAAATCCTGTATCCGCATCAAATTTCAGGGCTCTAAAACCAAAGGTCGTCTCATACACATCAACAATTGTATGGTCGTATTTTAGGGAGGTTGTTACTTGATATAAGTAAGGGTCATTGATATCCCAGAGTCTAGGTTGTATGTCTTGTATGTTAATGCTATGGCTAATCCTATCTCTATGGTGTGTTTCTATGTGATCATCTATACTGGCTATACACTTACCTTCTTGATCTTTAAGTTCGTGTAAAATGGTAAGTTTTTTATTGGAAAAATTACTGTTACTGATTTCGGTACTAATGGCTACTTGCCACGTATCCCCCATTTTAGTAGGGTTCACAAACGTACCCCAATTGGCTACGGCTGTTTTATTTGTTTTAACCATCCATACATGGCGATAAATGCCTGCACCTTCGTACCACCAACCTTCTAGTTCAGAAGTCTCTACCCTTACAGCAATCACATTTGTTTCATTCATTCTTATGACATCTGTGATATCCATTTCAAAACTATTGTACCCACAAAAATTGCGCTCTAGAAGATGACCATTAACCCAAACTGTAGCATGTGTAGCAACACCATCAAATATTAAGGTTAGGCGTTTATCTTTATCCTCTTCACTGATAGTAAAACTTCTGCGATACCAAGCATTTTCTCTTTTTAAGTACCCTTGACTACCTTGTAACGTTTTATCATAGTCGCCAAGAATAACATAATCATGTGGTACATTCACATCTTCCCAATCCGCATCATAATAGTCTTTTGCTGCAAGGCCCCTGCCCCTTTCAGTTTTTGATGCCATATAAACCGCTTGATGACCATTTAATGGCGGCGGTGCTGGGTCACCTTTATAGAATTTCCATCCTTTATCTAAACTTAATTTCTCTCTCATGTTTTAGCTCCTTAATACTTTGTTCTGCTTAAATGAGCAGTGATGTTAGGAGTTTAACATAGCAGTCCATGAAAATAAATATGAATTATTTACTTTAATGTTCAATTTTTTGTGTTTTGAATGGTATTTATAGTTGATATGCATACCTTTTCTATAGAACGACTGTATGTTAAGCCCATCCATATAATTGGAACCCTTTTCATACATTAAATAATGATGTTATATCTGACTCTTCCGATAAGCCATAGGGGACATATCACAATATTTTTTAAAAAATCGAGAAAAATAAAGGTTATCGTTAAAACCAAGTCCAAAGGCTATTTCTTTCATGGAAAGTGTTGTCGACGCCAATAAAACTTTACTTTTTTCTAAAATAATATGATGAAGATATGCTTTAGGGGACATACCGACCGTTTTTTTAAACTTACGAGAAAAATCTGATGTGGATTGTTCACACATTTTGGCCATGTCATCAACTGTTAACCCCACGTTGGTTTCTCGCTCAATCTTTTCAAGCAAGGTAATATAATGATTTTGACTAAAAAAAAGAGCATGTTCATACAATCCATTCTGATCGATTAGTTGTCCTAATAATTCATATAACAAGCTGACACCTGCTGCAAACCCCGCAACATTGCACTTTCGAAACAAACGGTTAAATCTTATTTTCTGATCATCCAATAATTTAAAATGTGTAATACTGTCTATGGATTGAAGCATGTCAAAACCACCAATTAATGGGTACTGTATATGCAAGTAGTGTAAAATAAATTTGTCTTTAGCATAATAATCCATTGTGGCATTCCGTCGCATAAGGTAGTAATTACCTTTTTTCAAACCATAGCGCTGGCCATTTTCTCTAACGGTAAGTTCACCATCTATGACATGGTATAAACGGTGAAAAGGTGAGGTAACCCCCTTATAACACCATCGTGTATCACCATGAACAATACCCTGTTCAACTATCTTAACACTCACATATTGACTATATAAGACACTGCTTTTCATTTTCTGTACATGCATTATCCACACCTCATTCTTTCTTATGGCCACTGGCTCACTTCTATTTTACACATAAAAAGCATAAAAATCCATATATTTTATTTAATAATCAATGGTAACTGATATTGAAATTGGTACACTAGTAGTATAAGATGACGCATTGTATCATGTCATCAAATAAATAATGACTTGAAGGAAGGAATTAATTATGTCATATGCAGACGGCTTAGCAGCCTTAAATCTAGAGATGCCAGACAGAGTTCCTCGTACTGAATATTCTGCTCATGCTCACTGGGATCTTGTTAACAAAGTCCTTGGAACATCTGTTACTGCATCATCACCTGATGAGGTCAAGGAAAAAGCTTCCACAGACTTCAAATTAAAATGGAATTACGATTTTTCATGGACTATTCTTTATCATAGTTGGATATTTGGTGAACACAGAACCAGTATGGGTCACGCAGAATATGCTTCCGAAGGGAGCGATTTTAATAACCAGGTTTACTCACCTTTCTCATCCTATGAAGATGTTCTCAAGATGGATTTTAAAGGAACCTACACCGTTCCAACGCATGCAGCACTCGTTAAGCAACAAAATGAACATTTCCAAAAGCAAAAGATATTAAATCCAGATGCAGTTGCGATGACAGGTATCTATGTAACACTTATATCTGGTCTTCTTGAAGTGTTTGGCTGGGACTACTTGCTTATGGCAGCTGGAATGGACCAAGAAGGCTTTGGAGAAACTGCTAATCGCTATGCAAAATTTATTCAGCCCTATTTTAATTCCCTAGCTGATTGTGATTCAGATGTTATTATGGTACATGATGATATTGTTTGGACATCTGGTGCTTTCATTAGCCCAGAGTGGTACCGTAAATATGTCTTCCCTAACTATAAAATTATGTTTGCTCCACTCATAGAAGCTGGAAAGAAAATCATCTATACTTCCGATGGTAACTTCACACAATTCATAGATGATATTGCTGATTGTGGCATCAATGCTTTTGTTATGGAACCAACGACAGACATGGCTTATATTGCTGAAAAGTATGGCAAAACCCATGCATTTGTTGGTAATGCAGACACAAGAATACTTCTCAAAGGTGATAAAGATGCAATTTATAATGAAGTGAAACGATGTATGGATATTGGTAAGAACTGCCCAGGATTCTTTATGGCCGTTGGTAATCATATCCCTTCTAATACACCTGTAGAAAATGCTATTTTCTATAATGAGGTATATGAGGAGCTGTCCAGAAGGAAATAAGGGTATACATAACGCAATATGATGAGAGGGTATAGGATAGAGGGTAGTTGAGTGGATGTAATAATCTGTTTATGATGATAAGGGATGAAATAAGTGATGTGCATGTAGAAAAGGACTGTTACGGCAGTCCTTTTTTTATTTATAACATTTCATTGTTAATTATTTGAAAAACTAAATCAGAGACACAAACCTATAAGTCAAAACAATAATGTTACCATAAATATATAGAATATTGACAACATTAACTCTATAGATTATAATGGAATTTAATGGTAATATAATATCTCCGTAAAACATTATCATAAAAAATAATTGTAAAATAGCAAGTAAGCATCATTATAATTTATAAAGAATACGTTAATGCAACCTGTTAAAAAATGAATATGACTAACGGGAGGATAAAAAAAATGATAAAAAGTGCTAATGTACTACCACTCAAGTATCCACCAATAACATGCTATGAAGAGCAAGCAAATATACTTTCAATATTACTTAATGATGAAAGAACTTTACCTTGGATCTATAGTAATTATATTCATTCAGAAGTGTATGAACATCAAGGCCAAGAAACAAAAGTACATTTTTATAAAATACCTTGCGATTGGCTAAAGATTGATTCAGTACCATTTTCATTAGTAGAAAAAATGGGAACTACGCTAGACGATTTTTTAATGAAAGCCATTGATCTGGGTTATTATGTAAGATTTACCATTGATGCTTTCCATATTCCTTCTTACGAAGTTGACTTCCATTATCCTCATCATATTATGGTTCACGGTTATGATCAATCAAAGAAAAAATATCATATTGCTGATAATTTTAAATTAGGAAAATACAGCTACGAAGAATGTACATTCCAAGATATGAACAATGCTTATTTATCAGGTGTTCAGGAAAAAGTGGTTATTAAAAATCCTGTTTTTAATTTAATAAGCTTAAAAAAAGATTTCAAGTATCAATTTGATATCGAATTTGTATCTAACGCGCTGGAGGCATACATAACATCAGCGAATATCTCCTTATTACATATGCGTCAAAATGAGCAACATAAGAAAAATTGGCAGTATGGCTTCGCCCAATATCGTTTTTTACAAAACCAAATCGATAACTTAATGAACAATGAGTATTTTTCTGGTATTAGGTCGTTTCAATTCCTTTTTGACCATAATTCAATGATGCTAGATAGAATAGCCTATATGGGTAATAGCGGTTTCTTAAAAGATTCAGAAACCCATTATAAAGATTATACTGTTATCAACAAAAAATGTATGACCATTAGATCTTTTATTATTAAGTATGCATTATCTCCAAATAATAAAACCCTTGTAAAAGCAAAATCTCTTTTGTCCCAAATAGAAGAAAGTGAAAGGAAAATATTGCAGTCATTAATAAAAGATTTAAGGTTGCAGATTAGTCGTTAGAAAATCTCTCACAAGTAGAAGAAAACTATTCATTGTGTTTTAAAGAAGCCTATATAAGATTTAATTAGCTAGTATTTCAATCTAAAAACCATAGGCACTTGTGCCCCTTAACGTCACTAGACAAAAAATCTAGTAATTAAAAAAAGCATCAAAAAAGGCTATTTTTATTACGAAATAGCCTTTAATTATGTCATTATGGTTGATGCAGTTGGGGGGACTTTTTAAAACTAAACCTATATCCCCCATAATGTAATAAATTATTACAAGGGGGTTATATTTATTAGTATTTCTTTCTATTTTTTATTACCTTTATTATAATCCAAATAAAAGCCATAAATAGTAGTAATATTACAATGTATATTACTGCTATATCTAGATTATTGGATGAAGAAGAACTGTCTATAGCTTGTAATAAAATAATTATCAACTCCTTATTAGGTGTTATTCCCTATTTTATATGATATCATAATTATCATCTAGTTCAATACACAACAATGGTTTTAAAGAAATTTTATCACATAATACCAAATCAATATGCTTTGATTAGATTCTATTGAATGGCTTTGACTATTTTCTATGCGTAATATACACAAATATATAAATATGTTCAGTCCTATTATTTATCATCAAGATTAATTAAACATATGATGTAGTCATTCAAGTTTTTTTGACATTTTAGGGTTGCAAAAAAAAATGTCCTGTGCTATAATCTTCAAGCGAGGTAATCTAGCGTATTTTTTAATGAAAAATTTGATGGATACCAAGTAAATATGCAGTTGTGGCGGAATTGGCATACGCGCTAGACTAAGGATCTAGTGTCCTCTTTGGACTTGGGGGTTCGAGTCCCCCCAACTGCATTTCCCTAATTTAAGCGATTTTAAAGGCTATATCAATATTTGATAATAGCCTTTTTTGATGGTTTTATGACATGGTCTAGTGACACATAAGGGCTAAAACGCCCCTGATTTACATCTTAATACTTGCTATCAGACTTGAGTTCCTAAACTTCATTACCATATACTGGTATAGATTGTATTATAAGAAAGAATTCTTCTATTTAATAGAGCCTACTTCCATACTAGGAAATAGGCTTATTCTCATTATGTACTGGTTTTACACAAGGTGGATGTAGGCATACTTTGAAATATTAGCTACCTAAATTACACTAGGCTCAAAGCTAAAAATTTATGCTTATAAACAATCACTGTAAATCTTTAATTAAAGACTGCAAAGTTTTTCTTTCATTTTCTTCTACTTGATATAGTAATGATTTTACTCTTTCTAATGTATCTATGTTTGAGTCTATGGTGTATTTAATGATTAAATTCCTAATAGTCAAGCAATCCTTTTTAATCATGCTATAATCCTTATAATAAGCTTCTTTATTCTTTAAGTAACCTTTATCAGACATATATACTATTCTATCAAGCATGATAGACTTATGATCAAAAAGAAAATGAAAAGATCTGATCCCAAAATAACCTTCATTTTTCATTAAGGCATCTATTTGGTTTTGTAAAAAACCATATTGGGCTAGACCATATTGCCAATTTTTCTTATGTTGCTCATATTGGCGTAAATGTAATACAGAAATATTCTCCGATGATACATATGCTTTTAGTGAAGCGGATACAAAATCAACATCAAATTGATAATTGAAATCCTTTTTTAAGCTCAGTAAATTGAAAACAGGATTTTTGATAACCACCTTTTTCTTAACACCAGACATAAAGGCTTTTTTCATTTCTTTGAATGTACATTCTTCATAGCTGTATTTTCCTAATTTAAAATTATCAGCAATATGATATTTTTTGTTTGATTGATCATAACCATAAACCATAATATGATGAGGATAGTGGTAATTAGATTGATATGAATGAATGTGAAAGGCATCAATAGGATATCTCACATAGTAGCCTAAATCAATGGATTGCATTAAAAAATCATGGAGCTCGATTCCCATTTTTTCTACTATTACAAATGGTACTGCATCTATTCTTATCCAATCGCAAGGCATTCTATAAAAATGAGCTTTTGTTTGTTGCCCATTTTTTTCAAAAACTTCTGAATGGATATAATGACTATAGATCCAAGGTAATGTCCTTTCATCATTGAGTAATATTGAGAGTGTATTTGCTTGGTCTTCATAGCATGTTATCGGTGGATACTTGAACGGCAAAATTTTGCTACCTTTTATCATTTTTCACTACCTTCCCTTTATTAATATTACTATTTTAACACTATTTAACTTATTTTTCTACTTTACAATAAGTATTATTATATTTTAAATTTTTATATGATTAAATAACCCTTTATTTCCTTCAAATAATTTTCAATTCGATGCGTTAATTCCACCATCCATTCAGGAGGATTGTCAATAGGTTCAGCCAATGCAAGACGGCATCGTACATAGCTATATAGTTGATAGTATCGCTTAAAAACATCTTCATCGTCCAACATCCTCTTATCAATTGGTTTTACGGATGTATAACCTTCTAAAAAACAGCTTACTACATGCTTTTCATCCATTTCTGGATGCTCCTCCAGTATATTATCCTTACATTTAACAATATCCATCATATAATAGTGATAGACAGCATCATCAAAATCGATGATATAATACTTATTGGATTTTTTCTCATAAAATACATTATCCAATTCATAATCATAATGAATAAGGCCATAATTATCTTGTGTTTTTATCAAGGCTTTCATATCCTTTTTTAATGCTTTTATAGCTGAACGTATTTGCTCTTCTTCTTTGAAAGGTGTCATTGCTTTTAACATCACATCCAATTGTTCTTCGTGAGATATGCGCTTGTAAACCTTGGGCTTGTATTTCTGGCTGAGTACATGCAATTCACCAAGGGCTTTTCCATAACCAAATAAAATCTGGTCTGTCAGTGATATACGGTCTAACTTCTCACCTTTTACATGCTTAAAAACTGCAGCTGAGTAAACGCCCCATGATGTGTTTATGATTTCAAGAGTATTTCCGTTCTTGGATGGTATAATTTCTGGTACTAAATAGTTATTCTTCTGTAAGTATTCCAGATATTCAAGCTCTGCAAGAATAGTCTCTGGTATTTTCTCAGCATTTGGGGAAAATCTTAACAAATGCACATTACCTTGAGCTTTATAGGGGTATATAGCATTGGATGAAATACGAAACTCATTGAGTAATGAAAGGCTTTCTTCATCATATACCCAATAATCTAACAATGTCATGACCAAATCACGGTTATCTTCTAAATACTTTAATTTTAACATGTCTATTCCTCATTCTTTCTATTCTATTTTATCTCTGATACATACGTATTTTTGCGCACAAAAAAAGCATGCCATTGAGCACACTTTATTCTCTAATATAATCATATAAATAGGTTCAATAAATAAAAGGTCAACCTATTTATGACAAATCATCTGGATAGATCATTCTCATGAGCAACAAAAACACAAACATTCAGATGTCCAATACATCTGCACTATTTAATTAACTGGAAATCACCTTGTTTTGTATCATTCGACGTTTCATGTCACTCACTCCCTTCAATGGGTCCTATTCTATACTATATCATATAGTATGGTGGTATGTATAGATAATTAGTAAAGGAATAATTTCAAAAAATCTCCAAAAAAGTATTGACTTTTTTTCTAATTATGCTAGAATATATCTTGCGTTAAGAAATGATAAATGCACATGCGTGAGTGGCTCAGTGGTAGAGCATCGCCTTGCCAAGGCGAGGGTCGCGGGTTCGAATCCCGTCTCGCGCTTTTTTAATGTCCAAAAATAATAAATTTCTAATACGTCTCTAAAAATTCTTCATATGTAAGACCGCTATCGTATACTAATTTGGCTAAATTCTCCCCAAGATACCTTAAGTGCCAAGGCTCATATTTATAACCCGTTACACCTTCCATATCTTGTGGATAACGAATAATGAATCCAAATCGATGGGCGTTTTCTTCAACCCAAATACCCTCTGGTTCTTGACCAAATTTTTCTTTTAACTTTAAACCTACACTTCGGCAAGTAATGTCCATGGCTAATCCTGTTTGGTGCTCGCTATAACCTGGCTCAGCACTTATGCGTTGTGTCGCCTTATTACCATCTTGATTAATTTTATAATGGTGCAAGCACTTCTGACGATAATAGGAACGATATCCTGAAGCTGCTGCTAAGTGTAAACTTTCTTCTTTTGCTGCATCAAACATTTTTTCTAGAGCTATGGCAGCTTCTTTTCGCATATTGCGTTTTTCATCGTCACCACTAAAAGAAAATGGCACATCCGGTTCTACCAAGTCACTTGGTACATAATCACTAGGAAGACCCCTTTCTTTATTGACTAATGCATCCACTGCCTCATAGTTGGTAATGATGCTACGTCCCTCTTTATCTACGATTACGGTATCTGCTAGGGATTGTTTTACGCGTATATGTATGTCTTGACTTATGTTTTGATATGTACATGTTATGATAACCTGATCACCTGTTATACCTGTACCTAATATTGTAATATGACCATTTTTGACCACGGCTAGATTCTCATCACTCGATGTATACATCATGTCTGGATGTGCCGTTAGATCTATTTGCTTATCCCAATCTATTAAACCTGTTACTTCAAGAGCATAACGTGAACCTGCTGCTAATGTAAGCTGCTCACGTGGTACTTTTATATCCTGTATGGCTAAAGGCTTGTCCATATATGCAAAAGCCTGAATTGCTTCTTTAGATGCCATTTTCTCTTCTAATTGTACATTTTCGTAAGCATTCACTACATCTTGACTCAATCCTTCATGAACATTTCCAAAGGCGAGTACAAGAATAAGGCCAATACTACCCATTAACATGGTTAACTTATCATTTCTATTATACATCGTCTCACCTAACCCTTCCCTATTATTCTAGCACAGAAGAACTAGGACTTTCAACATATTATAAAAGAATCTGTCAGAATATCCCAAAGGAGTATATCCCAAAAGAGCAAAAGAGGCTTAATTGAGAACTTTCATATACGATAAAAAAAGCCCTCCTAAGTTGGAGAGCTCTGTTGACATAAACTATTGAATTTTTGCTTTTGCTGTTTCTACTAAACCAGCAAATGAATCCATATCGTTAACAGCCATTTCGGCTAACATTTTTCTGTTCACATTTACTTCAGCTAATTTTAAACCGTACATGAATTTACTGTAAGATAGACCATGTGCTCTTGTAGCCGCATTGATTCTTGCAATCCATAATCTTCTAAAATCTCTTTTTTTGAGTTTTCTTCCTGTATATGAATAAACACCTGACTTCATTACCGCTTGTTTAGCTGTTCTAAATTGCTTGGACTTTGCGCCTCTATAACCTTTAGCTAACTTTAATATTCTCTTATGTCTTTTACGTGTGTTCATAGCACCTTTAACTCTTGCCATTTGGTTTTCCCTCCTGCTCTTCTATATTATACGTAAGGTAATAATTTTTTCATTACTTTTTCGTTAGATGGATCCATCATAGTTGCATGTCTAAGAGTTCTCTTTTTCTTAGCGGTTTTCTTCGTTAAGATATGTCTCTTATATGCTTTGTTTCTTTTTAATTTTCCTGTTCCAGTTTTCTTAAAACGCTTTGCGGCGCCACGATGTGTTTTCATTTTAGGCATTATGATTTCCTCCTTGTATAAAAGTATATTTATTTTTTCTTCGTCATAAACATAACCATGCTTCTGCCTTCCATCTTTGGATTTTTTTCAATATCCGCGATGTCTGCAAGGCTTTCTGCAAATTTAAGCAAGATTCCTCTACCAATTGCAGTATGAGCTAATTCTCTACCTCTGAAACGAACAGAAACTTTTACTTTATCACCATTATCAAGGAACTTCCTAGCATGCTTCATCTTTGTATCGATGTCATGTTGTTCAATATTAGGAGACAAACGAACTTCTTTTACACTAATGATGTTCTGCTTTTTCTTAGCTTCCTTCTCACGTTTAGCCTGTTCATATCTGAATTTTCCATAATCGATTATTTTACACACTGGTGGTTTTGCCTTGGGAGAAATTTTAACTAAATCTAAGTTTCTCTCTCTAGCAAGCTTTTGAGCATCTCTTGCTGACATAATCCCCAGTTGATTACCTTGGTCATCGATTAATCGTACTTCTCTGTCACGAATTTGCTCATTAATCATTAAATCGCTAATAGTAGGACACCTCCAAAATTTTAATTTACAGTTTAACCTTCATTGTTATATTCTATTGTATACAACAAAAAAAGTGCATATAAAATATCCACTCAAAATACTCACACAATATCGATCATGCTTTCGTATATGAACCCTAGCAGCTTATGCCCTAAGGTGAGAAGTGGATACTTCTACTTGTTTACCTCATATCATTATATATCTAATGAACTGGTTTGTCAACAATTTTATTTATGATTCACATTTTTTTTATTTTTGTACTTGGACTCATACAAAAAAACCATCTTATATAATGAAGATGTCATCATTTATAAACCATTCATAAAGACACCATTCGAATTAGTAAGGCAATACTTTCCTTTTCATGAAAGAGGACATATGGTCATAACCCATCTGCATGTCCCGTCCGTACTTACTGGGCTTTCCACCAACGTATGTGGTTTCTTTACCTTCAATGATGATTTCTTGATGGTTACAGGTAACAAATGTATACAACGGCTGTGCATAAGGTACAACATGTATCAATTCTGGGTAACGGGTCAAACATTCCTTTTGAACATCCGTATTTACATGTTGCTGTCCAATCCATTGATTGGATATACTTGGTATACCGATGGAATAAACACCATGATGCACATGCAGGCTGTCAAAATGATCATGACCATGAAAGCATGCCTTCACTTTCTTATAACCTGCCTGTTTATGTACCTCATCAATAACTTTCCAAAAACTTTCTTGACCAGCGATACCTGTTCTTTCACCTGTTAGACTTGCATGAGAAAATATAAGGCATTTGCAATCCTCTTGTAGCTCCTGCTCTAACCATTGTAATTGCTCTGGCGGTATGCACGATCTGGAGCGCTTCATGTCCAAGCTATTTTTATCAAAAGGCACATAGGTATCTGTGTCTTCACAATAAAAATTATTGGTGTCCAATACAATACACTTAAAGCCTTTTGATTTGAAACGATAATAAGGGTGAGGTATCTGCAACCTATGAATGGCATCTTCCTTCACACAATCATCTGTATCATGATTGCCTAATACATGATACTTTTCGCCTTGAAAAGCATTATATATATGAACCATTTTTGCATCATGAGAACCAAGAGGAGCGAAGTCCCCAGCTTGAATAATAAAATCCAATGTTCTTGACTTAGCATCGTCCATAAATACTTGTAATCGTTTCTTACTATCAGGCATGATTTCACCATGTAAATCTGTGAAAATGCCAAACGTTATTTGCTCCATGGGTTATATCTCCTTCAAGCTCTGTTATTCATGCAAAACACATTTTCTACATACAATGTCTATGTCTATATGGATTGTCTTTCTAGTATCTCTGGTGCATAACGGATGATTTTCTGTTTCTTTAACTGCCCTCTAATATGCTTGACGAGTAAACGGCAGGATTGTATGCCCATATCGTATATAGGCTGATGAATGGTGGTCAGAGCTGGATTCATCATACCCGAAATAGCAATATCGTCATATCCCATAACGCCCACATCATCAGGAACACGAATACCAGCTGCTCTTAATGTGCGCATACCACCAATGGCCATCAGATCATTGCTATAAAAAATGGTATCAATCTCATCACAGGTAGCAACCACTTTCTCTGTTATCCTTCGGCCACCTTCAATGGTAAAATCACTATAAAACACCCAGTCTTCACGATATATGCCAAGCTCCATAGCACTTTCCATAAAACCTTCTAGACGCAACTTGGATATACTCAGGGTTTTATCCCCCGTAACAAAAGCTATCTTCCGCTTTCCTTTTTTATAAAGGTATTTGACACCTTCATAGGAGCCATCTTTATTGAGACAATAGACACCCGAGTAATGCTCAAATCCTTGAACATGACGATCAACAAACACAAAAGGTATATGATTATTTTCTAAGATTTTTACACTCTCTGGGCTTCTACCACCTGTTACAAAAATGACACCGTCTACTAACTTACTGACTAATAACTTTGTATATTTGACTTCTTTTGCTATATCATTGTCCATGTTGCAAAAAATAACATTATAATCATAGTCACTAGCTGCATCCTCTACTGCTCTAGCAATCTGAGAGAAGAATGGATTGGTGATATCTGGCAACATGATACCGATAGTCCCCGATTTATTTGTACTTAAACTTCTAGCTATGGAATTAGGTATATAGTTTAGTTCATCAGCTATAGCCAAAATACGCGCTCTGGTTCCTTCACTGATACAGTCATCCTTTTTATTTAACACCATGGATACTGTTGCTTTTGAAACACCAGCTGCTTTTGCAATATCTTGCATGGTTGGTTTTGATTTTTTCATATTTCCTCCAGACTATTTCTTCACCTAGATAATTTCTTCTTACAGTATAACATAACCTATTAAGGGTATCAATAATCCAGATAACGCTCTTTTCATGTTAGTATTATTTTACTAGCAAATCATCTATTGCTCTTTTTCCTCTGTGACAGGTATCACTTTCTCATCAATCTCTTTTCTCAAGCGACTTATCACATCATTAAGTGGCAAGCCTCCTTCATCACCCCCAACACGACTTCTGACAGCCACAAGACCTTCTTCAGCCTCTTTTTGCCCTAGGATGAAGAGATAGGGTACTCTTTCCATACGGCCTTCACGGATTTTATAGCCAATCTTCTCGGCACGGTCATCAAGTTCTACGCGAATGCCATTAGCCTTTAACTTAGCTACAACATCTGTGGCATAATCTTGATATTTATCTGAAATTGGCAACACTTTTACTTGTACAGGTGCTAACCACATGGGAAATACACCTGCAAAATGCTCGATAAGAATACCGATAAAACGCTCAATACTACCAAATACAACACGATGAATCGTAACGGGGCGATGTTTTTCTCCATCTTGACCAATGTATTCAAGCTCAAATCGTTCTGGTAATTGAAAATCAAGTTGTATGGTACCACACTGCCATGTTCGTCCTAAACAATCTTCTAAATGAAAATCTATCTTGGGGCCATAGAAAGCCCCATCTCCTTCATTCACTACATATGCTAACCCATTTTCGTCAAGGGCTTCCTTTAATGCATGGGTAGCCATCTCCCAATCTTCATCACTACCAATGCTGTTATCAGGTCTCGTAGATAGCTCCATATGATACTGAAAGCCAAAAACCTTATACATTTCATCAATGAGATGAATCACTTGAACAATCTCATCCTTAACCTGTTCAGGTAACATAAAAATATGGGCATCATCCTGCGTAAAGTTTCTTACACGCATTAATCCATGTAAAGTTCCAGATAACTCATGACGATGTACTAAACCTAACTCACCAATACGCAGTGGCAACTCCTTGTAGGAATGTATTTTATTTCGATAGACGAGCATACCACCTGGACAATTCATGGGTTTAATGGCGTATTCTTGCTGATCAATCTCACTTGTATACATATTTTCACGATAATGCTCCCAATGACCTGAACGAATCCACAAATCTTTATTTAACATCACAGGTGTAGCAATCTCATGATAATTCGCTTTGTTATGAACCTGACGCCAATAATCCATTAATGTATTTCTAAGAACCATGCCTTTTGGCAAAAAGAATGGAAAACCAGGACCCTCATCAAACATGGCAAACAACTCTAATGTCTTACCAAGCTTACGGTGATCCCGTTTCTTTGCTTCCTCTAAACGCTCTAAGTAAGCATCCAAATTTGCTTTCTTTGTAAAAGATGTTCCGTAGATTCGTGACAACATCTTATTCTTCTCATCTCCATGCCAGTATGCTCCTGCTACGGATAATAGTTTAAAGGCTTTGCAGGATTTTGTTGACATGAGATGAGGACCCGCACATAAATCAACAAATTCCCCTTGCCCATAGAAAGAAATCACAGAACTTTCTTTTAGATTCTCAATTAACTCAACCTTATAATCCTCTCCTTTTTCTTTCATCAACCGAATGGCTTCGTCTTTAGATAGCTCAAAACGGCTAATTGCATAATTTTCTTTTATAATTTTCTTCATTTCTTTTTCAATAGCAGGTAAATCATCAGAAGTAAATGGCTTTTCTATATCAAAATCATAGTAGAATCCATTCTCTATTGAAGGACCAATAGCGAGCTTCGCTTCTGGATACAAACGTTTCACTGCTTGAGCCAGTATGTGTGCTGTTGTATGCCTAAAAGCATCTTGTCCCTTGGCATCATGAAATGTTAAAATATGAAGGTCAACATCTTCTTCCAACATGTATCGAAGGTCAACTAATTGACCATTAACTTCTGCTGCACAAGCCATACGAGCTAATGAAGAACTCATATCAGCTGCAATCTCTAATACAGACATACCTTTTTTATATATTTTTTCTGAACCATCTTTAAGTGTTACTTTCATTTTCTTCTACTCCCTTCAATTCAAAAGAGGCTACGCCTCTTTCCGCAAACAGTTTTTCCGTTAAGAAAGTTTCTTAGCACAATGATAACGCTTCTATATTTATGTGTTAAATTGAGAACTTCCTTATAAAGTTAAAAAAAGGCTGTCTCACCAACTTTACTATTTCGTAAAAGTATGGTGAAACAACCTTAGATAGACGCTATAAAATGACTAGCAAATCATCTATTGCTCTTTTTCCTCCGTGACAGGCATCACTTTCTCATCAATCTCTTTTCTTAAGCGACTTATCACATCATCAAGTGGTAAGCCTCCTTCATCACCTTGAACACGACTTCTAACAGCCACAAGACCTTCTTCAGCCTCTTTTTGTCCTACGATGAAGAGATAAGGTACTCTTTCCATACGGCCTTCTCGGATTTTATAGCCAATCTTCTCCGCACGATCATCAAGTTCTACGCGAATGCCATTAGCCTTTAATTTAGCTACAACATCTGTGGCATAATCTTGATATTTGTCGGAAATTGGCAATACTTTTACTTGTACTGGCGCTATCCATGTAGGCATAGCACCTGCATATTTTTCAATTAACATAGCAAGGGTTCGTTCGTAACATCCAATAGAGCTGCGATGAATGATGAACGGATACTTCTTCTCGTTATCCTTATCCACATAGGTCATGCCAAAACGTTCTGCAAGTGCAAAATCAATCTGAATGGTGAATAAGGTATCTTCTTTACCATGAACATTTTTAAACTGTACATCTAACTTTGGACCATAGAATGCAGCTTCACCATCAGCCTCTTCAAATTGAAGTCCAATATCATTTAAAATGTCACGCATGGTGTTCTGGGTGGACTCCCAAGCTTCTGGATTATTAATGTATTTATCGGTTTTTGCTGGGTCCCACTTAGAAAAACGGTACCATACATCATCTTGAATACCAATAGCTGTCATCACATACTTTACTAAATCAACAACATCCTTAAACTCTTGCTCTAACTGCTCCGGTGTACAGATAATGTGGGCGTCTGCAAGGGTAAATTGTCTTACACGAATAAGACCATGCATCTCACCTGATGATTCGTTTCTGAATAAGGTTGAGGTCTCAGAATAACGAACAGGTAAGTCACGATAGCTGCGTTGTTTGGCTTTATAAATAATATATTGGAAGGGGCAAGTCATTGGACGAAGGGCAAAGACCTCATCATCTGTTTCCTCATCACCAAGGACAAACATCCCATCTTTGTAATGATCCCAATGTCCTGATATTTTGTATAAATCACTCTTAGCCATGAAAGGTGTCTTAGTAAACGCATAACCTCTACTCTCTTCTTCATCTTCAACAAAACGCTGAAGCGTTTGGATCACTTTTGCACCTTTTGGCATAATCAATGGCAGACCTTGCCCTACAAGCTCGGAGGTTGTAAAATATTCCAGCTCACGACCTAATTTATTGTGATCTCGTTTCTTTGCATCTTCTAATTTTTCAATATGCGCAGTAAGGTCTGCGTTCTTAGTAAATGCTGTACCATAGATTCTAGATAACATCTTGTTCTTCTCATCCCCACGCCAGTAAGCGCCTGCTACAGACAATAACTTGAAAGCCTTACATGGCTTAGTAGACATTAAGTGAGGGCCAGCACATAGGTCAATAAATTCACCTTGCTCATAAAAAGATATGACTGCACCTTCTTCTAAGTCTTCAATCAATTCTACTTTATAATCTGCTCCTTTTTCTTTCATCAATTCAATGGCTTTAGCTTTAGGCAGTTCAAAACGTTTAATGGGAAGATTCTCTTTCACAATCTTCTTCATTTCTTTTTCAATGGCTATAAGGTCTTCGTTGGTAAAGGGTTTTTCTGTATCAAAATCATAGTAAAAACCATCTTCAATGGATGGACCGATAGCCAACTTTACTTGAGGGAATAAACGCTTAACAGCCTGTGCCATAATATGAGCCACGGTATGACGAAATGCATCTTTACCTTTTTCATCCTGAAAGGTTAAAATGTTAAGTTCTACATCCTTATCAATCATGTGTCGAAGGTCTACCACTTCTCCGTTGACTTCACCAGCACATGCTACACGTGCAAGCCCAGCACTAATATCTGTAGCAATATCTAGGACAGACATGTTCTTGTCATATTCTTTTGTTGAACCATCTTTTAATGTAATAATCATGGTGTATTGTCTCCTTTTCTTATCATAACTTTTCTATCCATGAGGTCTTTTATTTTCAATTACTTGTTGTACATAAAGACCATCATGTTATATACCCATTAAGCAATGTTAACATACTTGGCATCCACAACGAGAATATGGTGGACAATCCAATCCACTAAAAAAGTAAGCATGTTATTCATGTTCTCATATTGGTCTTCATCAAAATCAATTTCTGATAGTTTTTTTAACTTCTTCACAAACAATTTGTGCTCAAATTGGTGAATCTGATATGCATCTTCATCGTACCCTTTTGAAGTCATGAATTGCTCTTCAAAATTAAAATGATATAGGGTGTAATCCACTAGTTCTTTCAAGATTTCCATAAATTCATCGTAACAATCAATGCCTTGACCAATATCTTCTGTCAATTCTGCAACCTTAGCTGTCACTTCAAATAGATGTTGATGCTGCTTATCAATTTCATCAATACCTAATACATACTTGTCATCCCATTTTATCATGGTAACACCTCCACATTTATTTTGTATTTAAGCATAGTATAACAGCATAAAACGTAAGCTCATTCTGCAAGTTATTTGATATGTTCTAATAATCAACATACAAAAAACTCGCCGCCTTACTATGTCTGCATAGTAAGGGACGAGAGATCTATTTTTCCCGCGGTTCCACCCTTATTGTTCTTCTAGAAACCACTTTCAATGATTGTAACGTCATCAACGGACTTTTTTAGAGCCACTCAGAGGTAGTTTTCAAATGATGCCGTATAAAAGTCTTACAGCCAAGGACTTTCTCTCTGTATACTTTCTCATTTTACTCGTCTCGTCATCGTATTATGGTACTATTGATTTTAATTATAGCACTACTTTGTGGTTTGTCAACAAGAAATATAACCAAATAACCATCCTGTCCTCCGAACTATCCTTTGGTTGTTCCAAATCTTAATAGGAATTGACGGGAATGCTTGACATGCATAAACGTATACGTTACAATAAAGACAGACCAGTCGGTCTTTATTGTCTTAATCATTAACGTTTAAAGAAGGAGGAACCATGTCACTTACTAAACAAGAAATTATTGCTAAAGCTACACCCTATTTTTTAGAAAATGGCTATAAGGGCACAGGCTTAAATCCATTGTTAAAAACACTGGGTATGTCAAAAGGTGGTTTCTACCATCATTTTAACAGTAAAGACGAGTTAGCTGTCAGCATCGCACAAACATTGTATGAAGCTCAATTTCAACAAGTCATAAACATTGCCTGTGGTTCTGGTAGCGTGAAAGAAAAAATGGACCAAATGGTTGACATCTATCAGCCGGCCTTATCCAATATTAATTATAAAAACAGTATTAACATCTGTCTGTACATGTTTGAAATGATGAAAACAAGTGCGGATATTAAACAGACGATCAGTCAGAATTATGATGCCTTGATGAATGCACTCTCTGGTGCCTTTGAGAAGGGAATAGAAGAAAAAGAACTGGATGGACAGCTGGATGTGGAGAGTGCTGCTATACATTTTGTTAGCTTATTAGACGGTCTTATTCTTTTTCAAAGCATCTATCCAACGTCCATTGAAAATCATACACAACAAATAATGCTGCAATTTTACAAAAGCATTAAAGCTTAGCACAAAAAAGGAGGTAAAACTGAATCTATTTATAAGTGATGAAAAGGAGGTTATAATCATGTCTCAGATGTTTCTTGACCCCAAAACACCCCTACATACGTGTCGTGAAAATAGCTGTAAAGGATGCCATGTATCCGATAATATCAGCTGCCATTTTAATGTAAAGCAATTACTCCATTTTCTTTCCATTGCCTTTCCAATATTTCTTTTAGGAGGTTTCAAGCTCTACGGTTACGATTGGAAATTTCTTATCCTTTGGATCGGCATTATTATTGCTTATTTTGGCTTTGTTGAAATCAGAACCATGTGTTCCCATTGCCCTCATTATGCAGAACCAACAACTAAAAAACTGAAATGCTGGGCTAACTATAGCTCACCAAAACTTTGGAAGTACAATCCAGGACCCATGTCAAAAGCAGAAAAAATCGTATTTTTAGCGGGTATGGCTACTGTTTTTCTTTACCCTGTACCCTTCCTCATTGTATTAAAGGATTGGTTTTTTCTCCTCCTTTATTTAGTATTAACCACAAGCTTTTTCTACACACTGCACATGTTTCTCTGTTCACGGTGCATGAATTTTGCATGTCCTTTTAATAACGTGCCGGAAGAAACCCGTCATGAGTTTTTCAAAAAAAACCCTACCGTTGCGAAAGCTTGGGGAAAAGATATAACGTAATTGAAAGCATAGATAACCGTCTATACATGTCAAAGGAGTGATTATATATGTCCCTACAGACTCAACCCAATATTATCTTCATCCTGATTGATGATATGGGGTACAAAGATTTAAGTTGTTATGGCAGTTCTTTTTATGAAACACCGTATATTGATACATTGGCTTCCGAAGGTATGCTGTTTACAGATGCCTATGCCGCATGTCCCGTATGTTCCCCTTCAAGAGCCAGTATTATGAGCGGAAAATATCCGGCCAATGTTGGTGTAACAGACTGGATTGACCATAGTGGCAACTGTCATCCTGCCCGTGGTCTATTGGTGGATGCTCCTTATATTGATCATCTGCCACTGGAAGAAAAGAGCATCGCAGCTGTATTGAAAGAAAACAACTATCAAACATGGCATGTGGGCAAATGGCACCTAGGCAAGGAAGACTATTATCCAGAGAAACATGGTTTTGACAAGAATATTGGAGGCTGTCACTTTGGTCATCCTGCTAATGGCTATTTCAGCCCCTATGATATCCCTACCCTTGAAAACGGTCCAGATGGCGAATATCTTACCGACCGCTTAACAGATGAAACCATCCAGCTCATTAAAAATCGCAACACATCACAACCCTTTTTTCTTAATCTCTGCTATTACGCCGTACATACACCCATCCAAGCCAAAGAGGATGATGTGTATAAGTTCATGAATAAAAGAGAACGACTGGGTATAGCCCATATGCAGGAATTTGAAGTAGGTGATTATTTCCCTTGTGAACACAAAAAGGAAGAACGGATTATGCGAAGATGTCTGCAATCCAATGCGGATTATGCGGGCATGATTTACAATCTTGACCGGAATATAGGGCGCTTATTGGATACATTACGGGAAACAGATCTAGAAAAAAATACGCTCATTGTGTTTACTTCGGATAATGGTGGTCTTGCAACTGCTGAGTCTTCACCAACCTGTAATGCCCCTCTAAGTGAAGGAAAAGGGTGGATGTATGAAGGTGGTGTCCGTGTACCTCTCCTTGTTAAGTGGCCAAAAGTCGTTGCCCCTAATCGTATCTGTAAGGTACCTGTGAACGGTCCTGATTATTACCCCACTTTCCTAGAAGCATGCCATTTACCTCTATTGCCTAATCAGCATGCAGACGGTATGAGTTTGATGCCCCTTTTTAAAGGGAAGAAAACCCTTCAACGAGAAGCCCTTTATTGGCATTATCCACATTATGGTAACCAAGGCGGTACCCCTGGTTCTTCCATACGTATGGGGAACTATAAGCTTATTGAGTTTTTTGAAACAGGAGCTTGCGAACTCTATGATTTAGAAAACGACATTGAAGAACATTATGACCTCTCCGACAAGCTGCCAGAACAGACCATGACCATGAAAAGTATGTTACAGGCTTGGCGAGAGAAAGTAGAAGCTAAAATGCCTCAGCCAAACACCACTTATCAACAAATAGAAGCATAAATAGATAAAAACCATAGGGTATCCAGATGCTTGATATGTATGATCTATTAGCTGTAAACAAGCATAATAGATTATAGCACATAATTATACCAGTAAGCAGGTTGATACCCTATGGTCTGTCATTTAAGATTTAAGGAGAAAAATAGATAGCATTTGTAAAACCAATCATTGTCTCTACATCGTCATGCATATAACCAAATAGTTCAGCTCGAACCCATTTTAAACCCTGTGTATCAAGGGTGCAGTTCATATGCTTTTCACCAATGCCTAACGCTTGCTTTGTCAAAAGGCCTAAGTTACTCTGTAAGGCAACGTATGAAGGTCTATTGCTTTGCTGCCATTTATCTTGTCCCCTATGCTCATCAAGGCTTATGCTCACATCAAGTTTTTCATGTGATGAAAGAGTTACCGTGTCTCCTATTCCCCACTCTTGGGAAGTCATGTTATTTTTTAAGAAAAAAAGCAAAAGAGGCCCCATGGTGACCACTACTCGCCCATTCTTTATAGCCACTTTAACTTGCTCCTCATAGCAACTATTCTCATCCCTATCCACTTGCAGATATGTAACTGCTGTGATAGCATCTTCTGGATAGGGGGCATGCCAATCCAGTCCATAGGTTCCTGTAATACGATACCCTTTGTTAAGTAAATCCGTCCATAACGCTAAAGCCCGCTGATTGCTTTCCTTTTCAGGGGGAAACTGTTGTGACCAGACCTCAAGATAATCAATAGCATGCCAGTCTTTTACATCATATTGCCAAAAGCAGCCTGTACACAAAGGACTTCCCACACGATAAGGATGCGCTATACCTGCAATTCCACCTGCCTCGTGAATTTTAGCTAGCCCTTCATGAATGGTGTACATACCCATATTACGCCAATCCACATAATGGGACATACCTAACACAACCATGTGCCCATAAAAAGTGGTCCACTCTAATCCTCTAACAATCTGAATACCTGTTTCTTCCATTGCTTCTACAATTTCTTCCTTAGGTACTAAGGTATTATGATCCGTTATGGCTATACTTTCTCGACCTGTTTCTTTTGCAGCTCTTGCCAGTTCTAAGACTGTAAATTGACCGTCACTGTGTTGGGTATGGGTGTGCAGCTCACAAGGTATCCATGTCTTCATCTCGGCTCTCCCCTTCCCAAACATGTAATTTGTATGTACAATGGTCCGTTACAACAGCATGAACACTTATGGTGATGATCCAGCGCCCTGGCAGCATATCACCTTTTATGAATCCGTATGTAGCACTTTCTTTGCTTATACTTATCTGTTGGTGGTTAACAAGGCGATGGGCCGCTCCTCGAAACCCATCTGGGCCATCTATGGATAGTGTTAATAAATTTTTTAGAGGCAGATAGGCTTTCCAATCCTCTTGGTTGTAACTATTGACGTCTTTACAATATGTATTCAAACACCCCTGAATCAAGTGCTTTGATATCTCCATATCATCAAGGCACTTAGGCTCATAGGAAAAATCAATATTAAGATTTGTGATCTTGTCATCGATGTTAACCACATAAGTGATATGGCTTTTTGAACAAGATGGTGTTACTGTTCCTTCTGCTGTATATCGTGTATGCATCCATGGACTCCTTTCCTTATTCAAGTTAATTTGTATCAGTCAATGACGTGTACTTGTTGACTATTTTACCACTTTATGGCTCACTTAACAAATGTATAGACATATTTTAAAAAATAAAGCTTCGTATGCCTTAATAACTTTCTCCTTTAAAAGTCTAATTCATACTGTTCTTAACTGTATAATATATGCAAACACTGGAAAAAATAAAGTATCATCGTCCATAAGGAGGTTATGTTCATGGAACTGGATATTCAAGCAATGAATGATTATGAAAGTTGGAAGAAAACCCTTCACACGGCTGTTCACACAGGTAAAAATCTTGGCATGGAAGACCATACCATCACAAGTATTGCTACGGTTGTAGGTGACTTCTTATCCAATAATGTGGACCCCAACAGCCGAGAACATCGGGTTATTAAGGAACTATGGGATCAAGGTACTTCTGAAGAAAAACGCGTTATGGCTAATCTTATTGTGAAGTTAGTGGATTAAATATCATAGAATAACTTGTATAACGCCAATTGGGGGCTGTTTCATAAAGCTAGTTAAAATCAACCATTTGCTTTATGAAACAGCCCCCTCATGACAAAACCATGCATATCCTATCCCATTAGTACATCCACTTGATAGATTTTTCCTGTACCTTCTGATGGTAGTGTTGCACCATCAACAGGATGACCATCAACATATATTTTTTTTATACCTTTGGATACATGTTGAGGGTTTTCTATGGTTATTCTATAAGTATTGTTTCGATATTTTCTAATAATTTTAAAACCACCCCATTCTTTTGGGATACAAGGGTCAATGATTAAACCATCAAAATCTGGTTTAATACCAAGTATCCATTGGGTGATGGTGATAAAATTCCATGCTGCTGTTCCCGTTAACCACGAATTTTTTGCTTCACCATGTGTAGGCGCATCTTTTCCTGCAATCATTTGGGAATAGACATAGGGCTCTGTTTTATGAATGTCACTGATCTCCTCCAGATAAGATGGTGTGATTTTTCGATAGATATCAAATGCCCGATTCCCACGATGAATCTCTGTTTCTGCACATGCAATCCATGGGTTATTGTGACAGAATATCCCTGCATTCTCTTTGTATCCTGGAGGATAACTGGATATTTCTCCAAGGTTATCGTGATAGGTTGTATAAGCTGGTTGATGCAGGACAATGCCATATGCTGTGTCAAGCTTATCTTTTACAGCGTCTAGTGCTTTCTCAGCTAACCCCTCTTTTAAACCTATACCAGCCATGACACAAAAACCTTGAGGTTCAATGTATATCTGTCCTTCTTTATTGCTATGGCTGCCTATTTTTTCACCAAAGGCATCATAAGCCCTTAAAAACCAATCCCCATCATACCCTTCCTGTATAACCGTGTCATACATCTCATCAACATACGCTTTCGCCTTTTGGGCTTCTTCTTCCTTACCCATCCGTTCACATAGTTTCACAAACATGTTACCAATATAGACAAACATACCGGCTATAAATACAGATTCTGCTACTCTCCCATCAGGATCACCATAGGTTTGAAAGGATTCACCGGGTTCATTGGAAAAACAATTGAGATTCAAACAATCGTTCCAATCCGCTCTGCCAATAAGTGGTAAGCCATGAGGTCCACGGTTATTCACCACGTGATAGAATGAACACTTTAAGTGACTAAACAAGCTGCCTACATCATGTGGGTTACAATCGAATGGCACTTGTTCATCCAATATGTCCATATCCCCTGTTTCTTTGATATAAGCTATAACACCTAAGATTAGCCAAAGTGGGTCATCGTTAAATCCTCCCCCTATATCATGATTACCTTGTTTCGTAAGGGGTTGATATTGATGATAAGCACTTCCATCCTTAAATTGTGTAGATGCAATATCCAAGATACGTTGCCGCGCACGTTCTGGAATCTGATGAACAAAACCTAACAAATCTTGATTGGAATCTCTAAATCCCATACCTCTTCCAATCCCCGATTCAAAATAGGATGCACTGCGTGACATGTTAAAGGTAACCATGCATTGATATTGATTCCATATGTTAACCATTCTGTCTAACTTGGCATCATGGCTGGTAATCTGGAAGTGGGATAATAGATCTTGCCAGTAATGCTCCAAGTCAAGTAATGCCTGACTCACGGCATCACTTGTACCCATTTGCTTCATCATATCCTTGGCTTTTGTTTTGTTGATAATGCCTTTGCTTTCCCATTTTTCTTGACGATTATTTTCCACATAGCCTAATACAAAAATAAGTTCCTTCGTTTCATTGGGCTTCAAAACCACATGCATTTCATGGGAAGCTATTGGTGACCAACCATGGGATATGGAGCCTGTGCATGCGCCGTCTTTTACCACGTTGGGTGCATCTAATCCGTTGTATAAACCCACAAAGCTTTCCCGATCTGTATCAAATCCATCACAAGGCGTGTTTACCCCGTAAAATGCATAATGGTTTCTTCTCTCACGGTACTCTGTTTTATGATAAATAACCGAGTCTTCCACTTCCACTTCTCCCGTGTTTAGGTTACGTTGAAAATTCGTCATATCATCTTGTGCATCCCACAAACAAAATTCCACAAATGAAAAGATCTTTAATTCCTTGGTTGTTATGCTTTCATTGGTTAGTTGGACACGGTGCACTTCCCCATTAAAATGAAGGGGCACAAAATAAGTAACATCTGCCTTAACATTATTTCGACTGCTGGTTATTCTTGTATAGCCTAATCCATGACGGCACACATAAGCGTCTAGTTCCTTTTTAACAGGGAGCCAGCCCGGTGTCCAATAATCTTCTCCATCTTTTATGTAAAAGTACCGTCCATTGGTGTCCATGGGCATATTGTTATAGCGGTACCTTAATATTCTTCTTAACTTGGCATCTTTATAAAAGCAATATCCGCCTGCTGTGTTGGAGATCAAACTGAAAAAGTCATTGTTTCCAAGATAATTAATCCAAGGATAAGGTGTCTTAGGTGTGGTAATGACATACTCTTTTCGCTTATCATTAAAGTATCCGTATTTCATGTAAATCCTCCTTCTATTCCTGCTTCTTTGTGTTGTCTATGGTATGGAATCCCCTTCTTAACCATGCTTATGTATCTATTATAGATGAAAAGGCCTTCTCATAAAAGTAAATTGACTCAATCATGTAGGAAATATTTTTACCTACACCATTGCTTTTATGAGAAAGCCCATGTTACTCAACGATTCTATTTAGTTTCCTAACCAAGCGTCTAACTGTTTCTGTTTTTCATTAATGATTTTATCAATACCTGCATCTTTAAATCCTTGAAGTAATATTGGTAAATATTCTTCTGGGTCAACTGTACCGGTTTCTAAAGCAGGTACATACTCATCCCATACATTGTTGCATTGTGCAATTTCAGTTTTAATGCTATCTGCATTAAACATGAATCCAAGTGTTTTGGTACCACTTGCTTGATCATTAAACGTCTTAAATTTCTCCCATTTTTCTGGGTCTTCATTAGGCAACAAGTAATTAATAAACTGATTACCAAACATCCATCCAGTCCCTGGTGAATACTTATCCGTATTGTCTGTAGACTCGATAATGTTGTCTGAAACTTTTGTATAATGCTCCCCTTCAATACCGAAGTTAATCAGGTTATTGATATAAGGGTCTGTGTTAAATAACTCTAGGAACATTAATGCTCTTTCAGGGTTCTTAGATGTCCTTGATACAGCTTGCATAGAACCTGTTGTATCCCTATTGGAGATAATAGGTGGTGTAATTTCTACTTGCACCCAAGGATGACCCGTTGAGTTGGTCATTTCATCATCTTTACCTGGCTTCAATGATTTTACAGCAGCGAAGATTTTACCTGCTTTTTCATCTGCCATATAATCTCGAACTGTAGCAGCATCTTCACGGATATAACCGGCTTTGTAGAACTTGTGCATGGTTTTAAATAACGTCATGGTTTCTTCTGCTTCAAATTCGTTAAACACTTTCATATCCTTAGAATCATTCCATACCACACCTGGATACTTATCATCACCAATACGGTCAAAATCCAATAACTTGAATGGTGATTCCCCATTTAATGCTTCTAAGGCATACATGTTAGGTTCATTTTCTTTAATCGTTTTAAGGAAAGGCTCAATGTCTTCTAGGGTTTTGATTGTAGAGATATCCATGTTATACTTTTCAATCATATCTTTTCTAATAATAAAACCCCATTGGTGAGCTTTCTCTTTGTTAGCTGGTATGGCATAGTTAATGCCTTCAATCTGAGATCCCTTGATAAAGTCGTCACCCAATTGTTCAATTGTCTTAGGTAAGTACTCATCAAAATAGTCATTAAGGGGTATAAAAGCCCCTCTTGCCGCTTGTTGGAAATAGTTATTTGTCCATGAAGACGTAAAACAGATATCAAATTTTTCAGTACCCGCAATCATGGTTCTCATTTTCTGATCATAGCTACCCCAGTCAAAGCATTGTAATTTAATGCTGGCATTAATTTTATCTTTGATATAAGCATTGACTTCTTCTTCAACTTTCTTCACATCTTCTTGTTGTCCATTACCAATAAAGTACCATGTTAACGTCACATGTTCTAATGCTGAGTCAGCGGTTTCATCTGGTTGTTCATCTTTATCATCGTCTTTATCGTTTGTGTTATCTTGAGTGTCACCGGTTGCTGGTGTTGGATTATTGGTCTCCGCTTTTTGACCACATCCAACCATGATGGTTACTAACAGTGCAGTCACCATCATCAGTGCTAATATTTTTCTTGCAATTTTCATTGTGTTACCCCCTTGAATTTTATTTTAAAACCCATTATCCTTTTACAGCCCCAACCGTTAATCCTTTTACAAAATAGCGTTGGAAAAACGGATAGGCTAGCATAATCGGTCCTATTGCGATAATTGCCATGGCCATACGTGCCGTTTGAGCCGGTATGTTCTTTAATGCATCGGATGTATTGGACATGGAGCCTGCATTTTGTGTGATAAAGCTGATGTTATTTTCAATACGATACATTAAGTATTGTAAGTTATAGAGTTTTTCATCTGTAATAAATAAGAGTGGTGCATACCAATCATTCCAATAGAATAAGATATTAAACAGCGCAATGGTCGCAAGTGCTGGCTTTGCCAATGGTAAAACAATACGCACATATATCTTAAACTCACCTGCACCATCAATTCTTGCTGATTCCATGACGGAACTGGGAATGGTTGTGGTATAGAAAGTTCGCATAATGAGCACATAAAAAGGTGTAAATAACCACATGAGAATCATAGCAAACAAGGTATTTTTCAAATGTAATACATTGGTATAGACCATATAAAATGGTACAAGACCTCCGTTAAATAACATGGTAAAAAAAACAATAAATGTGAAAAAGCTTTTGTATCTAAAATCACGCCTTGAAAGTGGATAAGCATACATGGAAATAATGATTAAACTGAGGATACTTCCCACCACAGTAATGAAAATTGAAACACCATATGCTCTTAAAATCATCGTTGCATCTTTAAAGATAAATGCATAGGCATTCAAGGTTACTTTTCCTGGAATTAAATTATACCCAGCCGTTTGAATCACCGATTCATCTGTAATGGATACAGCAAAAACCAATAATAGCGGATAAAGACATGCTGCTGCAAGAATAATCATTATGGCATTGAGTACAATATTGGCTGATTGAGATATCTGGGTTGCACTGGCTAATCTTTTTTTCATCATAACTCTCCTTCCTAGAATAATGCACTTTCCTTATCAATCCGTCTAACAATGGTATTAAATGTCATGACAAGGATGAACCCTAATACAGCCTGATAAAACCCTGCTGCTGCTGCCATGCCTAAATCGCCGGTCTGAGAAAGAGCCCGATAGACATACGTATCAATCGTACTGGTTGCTTTATATAAGATTCCCATGTTTCTAGGAACGGTATAGAATAAGCCCATATCCGTATAGAAAATACGTCCAATCTTCATGAGTGTCAGTATGATAACCAATGGTACCAGCATGGGTATGGTAACTTTTCGAATTTGCTGAAAGCGACTTGCACCGTCAACAGCTGCTGCTTCATAGTATGACTTATCAATGCCCACAATAGCTGCTAAGTAAATGACACAATCATACCCTGTCCATTTCCAGGTGTTGACAGAAATCAATATGCCAGGCCAGAATTTTGGAGAAACGTACCAGTTAATGGGCTCTAATCCTAGGCTTTTCAGTAAATTATTTAGGGCACCCATATCTGAACTAAGAATGGAAAAAACTAAATAGCTGACCACAACCCATGACAGGAAGTAGGGTAAAAAGAACACACTTTGATAAAACTTTGCTAACTTTCGATTGAGTATTTCACTGAGTGCAATGGCCAGTATAACAGCGATGGTACTGCCAATTAATATAAAGACAATGTTATACAGTAATGTATTTCTGGTGATATAATAAGCTTGACTTGAGCCAAATAGATATTTGAAGTTATCAAACCAGATCCATTTCCCTCCAAATATATTACCGTAATTATCAAGGTTTTTGAAAGCTAACACAATCCCAAACATGGGCATATAGCTGTTTACTAACATGACAGCTAAACCTGGTATTAACATGAAAAATAACACTTTTTTGTCTCTTAAGTATCGAAAAAATGACTTGCATTTGTTTGTTGATTTTTTCTTGTTTCGGATTGCTAATGATTGATTTGGTTTCAATCTATTTTCAGTATGCATCTCACGCATGTTATCCCCGCCTTCCAGCCTTATGATCCTATTTAGGATTCTTTAACGACTTTCTAAAACCATTTTAGGATTAATTGCGTCCATTTTGAATAGATAAAGTTGTATTTTTATTTTGTCTACCACGCTTTTTTCCATGCAAAATATGACAACAAAATATTCTACTAAAAGATGGTTAAGGAATATAGGTTGCTTGATTGCAAAAGAATCTTAGGGGAAAAAATAAAATATTTGTATAAAAAAATCTCCTATCTTTAAGATAAGAGATTGTTAAAGTGAAGAAGAGACAACGGTAGGGTAGTAAACCATATATCGTGATAATATACTCTTGTTACGTTTGTTGCTTTTATCTGTTTTAAAAGGATGGCAACAAGCCGTAAAAGTCGTATATTATCACGATATATGGTATCTTTTTTGTGCCACTTTTTAGCGGGTAAGGAGCGTAGGTTTGGTCTATAGATTGTTAGTCTATGTATTATAGGTGTGGGATCGTGTGTAAATAAGAGATACATCTTTAGCGAATGATTGGATTATATAGCTGTCTCTATGGCTTTTGGGTTCTGTAGTCCGTTGGGGTCATGTTTGTGTACTTTTTGAATAGTTTTGAGAAGTAGTGAGGGTCTTGGATGCCAACTTGTTCTGCTACCTCATAGGTTTTATAATCTTTATTATTCAATAACTCTTTGGCTTTGTTTATCCTAATTTCATTGAGGTAATCCACAAAATTCTTTCCAATTTCTTTTTTGAATATTCTACTTATGTAGTAGGTACTGACATAGGTATATTCTGCTAAGTCATTTAGTGTAATGCTTCTGTGATAGTTGTCTTGGATGTACTGAGTGGCCTTGTTTAACATGGAATGAATGTTGTCTTTGTTATACCGATTAATTCTGCTAACCACATTATGGGCAGCATCGACTAGTAAGCAATGGAGTTCATCAATGCTTTTACTTTGCTCAATTAATCGATACAAGCTGGATATATCTTTTACCACACTTTTATTGTTATCTTCTATGGCTTTTATAGATAAGCGGATATTATTAATGGCATAAATCACGTTCCAACAAAAGGTTTTAATCATTTCAGGGTCACATTTTTTTTCTTCGAATACTTTTACTTTTATTTCCTGTAATACTGCCCCAACATGTTTATTATTACCTGTTTTAATGGCTCGAATTAAGTTGTTTTTATAGGCTTCCAGTAAGGAATCGTCTTTGGGTTTATAAAAAGATGCCAGGTCTTCATAGATAATAATGGCGTTTTCACCTAGGTAAAATTTGTAGGATAGACCTTCCTCGCATTCTTTCATTTTCTCTGGTAATGCTTGAATACCTTCGCCAATTTTACTGATGGATGCGGTAATGGAAAAGTTAAAGCAATTTTTTACAAGCTGCTGGATGTTACTGACTTTTTTATGGATGTTCTCGATGGATAAACGTTCATCTTGGGTTTGGATAATAAAGGCTAGTCTTCTACTGTTTATGGCAATTTTTTCTACTTTAAATTCGCCTTGAAACATTTCTTCGATGGTATTGGTAAGCCCAAATTGGTATAGCTGTCTCTGATAGGGTTCATAATCCTCTAACTCTTCATCTATTTCCACAACCATCATGATGAATTTATGGATTTCAATGCCATACATATGCAGTTCTTGCTCATTTTCATCATAGTTAGTTGTAATGTTAAATATGATATCGTATAACAATTTTTGTCTTAATATGGGTTTACTGTTCTCATAGGATTCTTTGATCTTGATTAATTCTTTTTCTTCATCGGATTGATATTTAAGCTCTAGGACGGCTCGCTTAACCACTTCACATATTTCTTCAATCTTAGAAGGCTTTAATAGATAGTCAAAAGCGCCTAATTTAATGGCTTCTTGTAAATATGAGAAATCCCGATAACCGGTCAATAAGATGAACTTGGTATGAGGGCATTCATCTTTCACTTGACCAATCATACTTAAACCATCGATTTCCGGCATGTTAATGTCCACAAAAACAATGTCTGGTTTCAAAGCTTTAATTTTCTCTAAACCTTCAACACCATCACATGCTTCACCACAAATCTCACATTGGAATTTTTTCCAATTAATAATGTTCATTAATCCCTTTCGAATATAGAGCTCGTCATCAACGATTAATACACTAAACATCTTATTGGTCTCCTTTTCCCAGCGTATTTCTTGGAATTGTAAGAATTACTTTTGTATACTTTCCATAATCACTTTCGATTTTAATCCCATAGGTTTGTCCATAAAAAAGTTTAATTCGTCTATTCACATTTTCAAGTCCAATGCCTCTTTTATCTTTACTTAATAAATATTGATCACAGCCCCGCCTGAATTTTTCATTAAGTTGTTCTACTTCTTCTTGCTGCATGCCTCGTCCATTATCGGTAATGGCAATATAGACATGATTGTTGTCTTTTTTTAAGCAAAGACTAATTTCCCCAGTTTTTCTATTTTTGTCAATACCATGGTATATGGCATTTTCTACAATAGGTTGCAGTACTAAGCGAGGCACTTGTATGTTCACTTCTTCATCCACATCTTTATGAAAAACCAGGCGTTCACCATAGCGATTTTTCATAATCAAGATATAGCTATCCACATATCTTAGTTCTTCTTTAATGGAAATAAGGGGATTCCCTTTACCCATGCTTCCTTCAATGAGAGAGGATAAGGATGTAACCATATCACTAATCTCAGGTGCTTCGCTTAACATGGCCATCCAATTAATGGATTCTAAGGTGTTAAATAAAAAATGAGGGTTAATCTGGGCTTGTAAAGCTTTTAATTCTGCTTCTCGCCTTGTTAATTGCTCCTTATAAACTTTATTGACCAATATGTCTATTTCAAGGGACATTTTATTAAAGCAATTACTCAGATAGCCTAATTCATCCATTCGGTCAATGGCAATTTCTTCATACACTTTATCTTCCTGCACTTTCTTAATACTTTTTACCAAGCGATTAATGGGATTAATAATATCCACACCCATGAGCACACTAAACATGGACATAATAAGAAGTGTTGCAATCATTAATATAATCAACCACAAGCGAAAATCCACCATATCCTTATTGAGTTTTTTTAAGGAAATGTGGGTGACAACTTTCCATCTTGGATTATCTAATTGAATATAGGATATCAACATGTTTTTTCTTGTATTTATTTTATAGTTATTGTCGGATGTAAGATTCATAGCAACAAATTGTTTTAACATGTCATTGGATTGGCGATCACGGCCAACAATCCACTCATTCTCATGAGAAATTATGGCAATGTTATGCATGGAATCCGTGGAAAGGTCCCGATAAACAGATTCTAAAAATTCTTTTTTAATCAACAATGTCATTAACCCTATTTCCTTAAAATCTGCAATATCGTATAAGACACGTGTCAGGTATATATTCTGAACAACGCCCTTTTCATCTTTTTCTAAATACCAAAGGGGCTGACCTTTTAATGCTCTTGCCTTAGTAATCATGTCATCATAGGGTAATGATTCTTTTATAATGACACGCCCGCTATTGGAATCATAAGAATAAAACTCCTTGTTATCGGATATGAGGGCAATGGACTGTAGCTCTTCTCTGGATAAACATGCTTTCCTTAATATATTAACCACGTCTTCCATTCTGCTGTAATATACAAATTTATCCTGTTTTACATCGGGATTAGTGAGGATATTGTAGATGACTTGGTCATAAAGGATATCTTGGGATAGTGTCATCATGTTTCTTGAAAAATCGTCCAGCCTTAATTCAATCATTTTTAGAATATCACTGGTATAATTAATGGATTTATTTTGGATAACCACTTCTGCTTTTCGGTACAAAATGGACGCCATGAAAAATAAAGGTATGATAATCTGAATACAAAATAATAATAAAAGCTTCTGCCTTATGGATATATTTTTATAAAATCGAGTAACGCTTTTGAATAACGCCATTGTTATCCCCCTCTTACTGATTTTTATTGCATAAACATCCTCTATTGATTACTTAGGTGTTCCTTTTGAACCCTATCAAATACTTCCTCAGGTGTTACTTCTCCTTCTAATACTCTGGGCATTTGTTTAACGATAATGTCATCCCAGATACCTCGCTCTATAAAACTGTCAGGCGGACCAATTAATTCTTTGGATGCATTGACTAAATCGACTCCTTTTTGATACAACTTGGATTGACTATGCTGCATATTTTCAGGTAAATAGATGTTGCTAATAATACCAGAATGCTCTGTTATTTTTTTTACGGTCTCTATGGATGTCAACTCCCTTAATAACGCAATACCTACTTCTCTTTTTTGATCATCTTCCCATGCTTTTTGACTCATATGAAAGATGCCATTGCCACAGCCATAAATAATCGCACTATCATGGGATTTCCCCCCATCCATATTTGGGAACCCAACAATATCCACCGTTGAATCATATGGGCTTAATCCTTTATCCCCAATAAACCAAGCTCCTTGAACGATCATGGCTGCCTTCTTATTAATAAATAAATCATTTCTAGACTTATCGTCCATGATAAATGCATCCTCTGGAAAAGCACCTGCATCATATAAGGTCTTCATGTAGTACATGGCATCAATGTAGCATTGCTTGATGGCTCCATCAGCGTCAAAAGGATTCTCCGTATCTTCCTTGCCCCCTAATTTCATCACCATGTTTTGATAAATGTAACTGCCTTCTGGTGAGTTATTATAAGCAATGGGAATCATATCATTTTCTTTTAAAATATCTACTGCATTCAGTAATTCATCAAAGGTTGTGGGTATTTTAATGTCGTATTCTGTAAAGATACTTGTGTTAATAAATAGTCCTTCATAAATGATTTCAAATGGTAAACCATAGATTTTATCATCCACTGTTACGTATTTCCAAGCATCTTTTCCAAATCGTTCAAACCAACCAAGGTCCTCCTTAATCACATCCGTTAAATCCGCAATTTTTTCGTTCTCAACTAATAATTTAAAATCTGAACCTGGCCATAATCCAAACACATCAGGGTCATTACCCGATGCAAAATCTGTTTTTAAAGTGAATAAAAACTCTTCTCCACTCATGGATTCGTTAATAATATCTGTATGGGGATGCTTCTTTTCAAAATTATTCAACACTTGTTGTATTTTAGCTGCTTTTGTATCGTACCCACCCCAGCTGCTGGAAAATCTTATCTTCACTTTTTGGGGTATATCCGCAATGCTTTGCACGCTAATATCTGCCTGGTTTTGTGATAACAGCCATGAAAGAAAAAAAATCAAACCTAATATAGCCATATAGAATATTATCATATATTTCTTTTTCATTGTATCCCTACCTTTATGTAATTTGCCTATAAAAACCTATGTAAAAGTGGAAAAATCATTGTCTTAATCTTTATAAAATTTTATATGAATTATAGCCATTTGTCAATTATGCTACTTTTTAGTTATCCCTTATCAAGTTCTAAAAATGCAAAATAAACTACTAAGAAATGTGAGGATACTGCTGGCTAGAACCAAAAAGTGACTGCCTCTTAGAGACAGTCACTCCTGTGTGCTTATATATCAAACCCTCGTACCCATTACACCTTTCCACTATAAGATAACATCTTTCATTACTGCAAAGAACTCTCTTATATAATAATTGGGGACGAGTGGTGTAGACGTATGACTGGATACACCTTCTACTTCTTTACCATGTTGCTTAGCTATATGTTTGGCCCGATAGACATGAAAATCACTGGTTACAATGGTAATGGATGGGTTATCAATGGTTTGATCCATCAGCTCAAAACTATATGCTATGTTTTCTTGGGTACTTGTAGACCTTTCTTCCAATAGAAGACGATGCTCATCAATCCCTTTGTTTTTTAAGTACCGCCTCATGGCCTCTGCTTCTGTTATGTCTTCACCTGGACCTTGCCCACCAGATAAAATCGCTTGACTCTCTGGATGTTCTATCAAGTAATCATAAGCAACATTTAATCGGCGCCATAATGTCAACGATAGCTGAGTCCCTCTTATACCTGCACCAAGTACAACCACATAATCCGTATCGGGGTACTCCTTTTTATTAAAACTCTCTTTTATAATCAATCCTTGAACAATTAAAAAGACAATGATTAGAGCAATGCCTAATGCAAAAACAGGATATCGAACGACCTTCGGTACAACCGTTTTTACATGATGATAATTTTTAAAAATGCCCCTGCATACAAATCCCATGATGCCTAACACAATCCAAAAGAATGAAAATCCTGCTCCCCCTCCATATACCATTAAATAGATAAAATACACCATACTAAAACACCCAATAATCAAGGATGTCGTTGCTAGAATCACCATGCTATCACTCACTTCTATGAAATATATTCATCTTCTGTTTGTTATCTATGATTATACTTAGTATTATACTTGCCATTTCTGAAAATCATAATAAGATTACTTTAACGTTCAATTAGATTCACATTAGAAAAATTAACCAAGACAAATGGCGTCTTATAAAAAAGCATTGTTATTGGCTAGAAGTTTCTGGATATTATAACGGGTTAAGCTTTTCAGACACCTAAACGTCCGTGTTTAGAGTGTCTGCGCTCCGCCGTCCATGGCTACGCTTTTCGCTTAACCCGTTATAATATCCTATGACAATGACGTAATGCTTTTAATAAGACTACTACTTAATGACGTGTTTTTACTAGATATTCCTCACTAATGTTTCAAGCTCCTCCACCGTAAAAGGGTATTTTTTATTACAAAAATGACAATTAAGTTCAATGGTTTTGCCTTCATCAATCATTTCTTCAATATCCTTTTTGCCAATACTAATCAGCGCTTTTTCAACCCTATCTTCGGTACAATTGCAATAAAACTGGGTAGGTATTGTATCCATTATTTGAAGACCCATATCACCAAGTAAAAGTTCTAAGATTTCTTCTGGTGTTTTCCCTTCATCTAATAGAGTGGTGATAGGTGGTAATGCTGTGATTTTATCCTCTAATTGTTTAATAATGGCTTCATCAGCATCCGGTAACAATTGAATAATAAACCCGCCACTTTGTTTGATATGATAATCCTTATCCACTAATACGCCAAGTGCAACGGCTGAGGGTACTTGCTCAGAAGTGGCATAATAATAGGTAAGGTCCTCTGCTATTTCTCCTGAAACCAAATGGGTTTGACCAACATAAGGTTTTTTTAACCCTGTATCACGTATAATGTTTAGTATGCCATTGCCTAGCCCTGCTGAAACGTCTAATTTACCATTTGTCTTTAGCGGTAGGTCAACATCTGGTGTAAAGGGGTAGCCTTTTACGTTAGCTTTTGAATCGGATGTGACAACCAGACCACCAATGGGTCCGTCACCACGAATTTGTAACGTTAGCAAGTCCTTATCATTCTTTAACATGCTTCCCATCATACTTGCCGCCACCATTAAACGCCCTAGAGCCGCAGATACTAACGGTGATGTTTGGTGATTTAATCTGGCTTCTTCAACCATGTGCTTATTCGTGGCTGCAAATGCTCTGATTTGATTATTTGCAGCTATTCCTCGTGCGATATAGTCTTTCATGATGTACTCCTTCTATAATGCTGATTTTCATTAATCATTTTACGAAATAGGGTGATTTCTACAGCCTATTTTCCTTGTTCTCTAGCGATATAATAAACCCTTTCAGAAGTTGCTGTAGGCTTATCAAAGGTAAAAGCGTCAAAACAATCCACATAGATTAGTCCCGCTTCTTGTAAAATCTTTTTGATGGTATCTGGTGTATACATCCTTTGATGGTGGGTTTCACTGTAACGTTGATACTGATTTTTATCATCTTCAATAAATAGGGTTAAATCATACTCATTAACGGCCTCATCTTCATAATAGTAGTTTTCCCAAATATAAGCACTCTTTTCATAAGTCTCAGCAAAGGTGTGCTCACCTAATACCTGCTCATATTTGAACTTGGTATTTAAATCAAAAATAAAGATACCTTCAGGGTCTAAGTAATTATTCACCAACTTAAACACTTGAAGTAAATCCTCTTCTTCCATGATATAATTCATACTATCGCAGATGCTGACAATACAATCCACTGTACCATATAGTTCAAATGCACGCATGTCCTGTAACAGATACAAGATATCTTGGTTGTCCCGACTAGCTTTTTCTTTAGCAATGGATAGCATGTCAAATGAATTATCCACCCCAATCATGTCATATCCCTTATGGGCTAAACGTTCTGTTATGTTGCCTGTCCCACAACCTAAGTCCAAGATTAAGTGGGGCTTTTTTTTACAATATATTTGTATAAGCTGTTGAAGGTATTCTACCCATTCATCATAAGGTATATGACCCATACATTGGTCATAAATCCATGCAAATGAATTATAGCTAGGCATCCTTATCACTTCCTCTTCTGTATTTATGCGCATTTCATTAAACCTTATTATAAAGGACAAGCCTCATCTAAGTCAAGAATACTTCATCCTGCTTTTTCCTGCTTATTATATAACTTATTGATGACGCGGATTTTAGATATTTTGAAATAAAAACTTATTTTTTTACGTAACTTTTCCAGTAGACTAGTTTACATAACATATGTATACTTGAGTTGACCACAACAAATACAATACACAACCCTAGGAGGAAGATGATGTTTAATCGAATAAGAAAAAGCATAGCGTTATTAACACTTTTAATCATCGCAAGTACCACTGTAATCCCTACAAACATCGCACATGCCGCTACCCTATTAGATATCGATGAAAGTGCTGATTACGCCAAGGATGCTATCAAAGATTTGGCTGACAAAGATATTATTACCGGTGATGCTCAGGGATATTTTAACCCACAAAACACCGTTACCCGAGCTGAAATGATTACACTGCTCGTAAAAGCTCTTGAAGTAGATACAACCAATGTCCCTGAAACACCAACATTTAATGATGTACCTCAAACACATTGGGCTTACAAATATGTTGAAGCAGCCTATCGAGATGGTATTGTTAACGGTATGTCCATGGACATATTTGGTGATAAGGAGCAATGCACCCGTGAACAAATGACCGTTATGTTTGTACGTGCCCTTGGTATAGCTGATGACATTAATATGAGTGAATTCCTTCATGTCAATGCTCTTAGCGATAAAGATACGATATCATCCTGGGCCAAAAAAGCCGTGGAGTTTTCTCTTGCTTCTGAATTAATGAAGGGGACAGGGGCTACCACCTTTAGTGCTAAAGGCAATGCTCAGCGTCAACAGGTTGCCGTACTCACCCATCGTTTTATCAATGACCAAGAGCGTATTTTAGACTTTGCCGAAGCGAACACCAACATGGTAAAATATGCAAATCTTTATACAGCGTTGGAAAATAACAACACCTATAAAGGTGAGTTTAATACCCAAACAACCATGACTTTTTCTGGTCTTGTACCAGAGAATGATTTAACCTTTAACCTTACAGGAGATGGTGCTGTTAATGGCGCTAATTATCAGATAGCTATGACGTTAGTATTAAAAGAAGCTGAGTCAACCCTTTTAGAATCCACATTAGAATTGATTACGGTGGATGATAAAACGTATATGAAGGAAGATGACCTTGAATGGTACGAAGCAACTCCTGAAGAGGTAGAAGAAGCTTTAACTTTTGGAACAACACATACTGACATCGCAATGTCCAATGATAAACTCTTAGACATCTACAATCAACTGCCCATTACATTTGGGGGCTTGGTTGAAATGGATGGTGTTAACACGTCAAAATATTCCTTATCCTTGGATTTGGAAACACTTAAAGCATTAGATCCTGAAACGTTCTTAGGAGAAGGTACACTGGTTGACGCAGAACTTAACTTTGATATGGACATTTATGTAAATGAATCCAACCAAGTCGTGAAGCAAGTGATTCGTTATGGTGGTCAAATTCAAATAGAAGATGAAAACGTACCTTTTACCACATTGATGGATATCAACTATACCAATATTGGAGCAGATATTGAGATTACTGCACCAAGTATTGAAGTGACACCTTAAGCTTACAGAAATAAGTAAACTAAGCTTCATCTTGACTTATAATCATAAAGGGACTATTTATAAAACATGTGTACAGTCACATCATGTATTATAAATAGTCCCTATCTTAATAATCTATTTACAGATTTCCCACCAAAATTTGTACTGATGTCGAATGCTTAGGCTAATGTTAGATACCGTTTTAAATTTTCAAGTCCAGTAGCTATACCCAATTGAGGGTCTTCAAGACCTTCAAATTCAATGGATATAACACCATCATACTTAGCATCCTTTAAAAGCTTTAGACATTGTAAGACAGGTACATCCCCATGACCGATAATGGCACCTCTAAGATAATGACCTGCTCTGGATTGAAACCATCCTTTACCAGGATTAGGCAGCATGCCTGATTTCATATGAAAATCCTTGGCATGGACATGAAAAACATATGGCAATAATCGCCCTACTGCTTTAGCAGGGTCTTCATCCACACATACAAAATTACCCATGTCCACAAGCACCCCAAAATTAGGGTGATTAACAGCATTCACCAGTTGTTCCACCCGATAACTGTCTTGGCAGAAGTACCCATGATTTTCCACCATGGTTTTGATACCATAATTAGCTGCATAGGTTGTTATGGCATGGTAGCCGTCTACTAGTCGAGGCAAAGCCGCTTCAAAAGATTTTGGTCCAGGATGGTCCTTATGAAAGCCTGTGGTTGCATCATGTCGCATGGATTTTGCACCCAATAACTTAGCAACATCCACTTCTTTTTTAACCCGCTCTATTTCAGCTTCTAAGTCGCCGTTACTCCCATTAATAAAATCGGAACCAATGGTATAACTTTCGATAGGGATGCCAACCCGTTTACTCTCTTCATAAGCCCGTTGTGCAAAGGCTTCATCAGTCTCACCATCTTCCAATACAAAATTAATGAACTCCAGAACATGGAATCCCATCTCTTTGGCTTTTCTTATGACATCAATTTGTTTCATCTTCCCAGATTGAACCCATTGGATGAAACTGTATGAACTCACCCCTATTTTCATATGTATCACCTAACCTCTTATTTTTTGTAAAAACTTTACAGCTTCACGAATATCTTTCTCTGGGTTATCACCTACTTCACGTTCAATGGTTAAGAAGCCTTTATACCCAATATCTCTTAGTGCCTTTATGTAAGCATCAAATTGCACATGACCCTTGCCAAGAGGTTTCTCTAAGAAATATTCATCCACATGGAAGTTCTCAGGCATACCTTCTGCAAAGCAACGATAGATGTATTCTGGATTGGATTCTTGTAGTTGGATGCCATCTTTTGCATGGGTATGAACAATGTAATCTTTTAATGTATAGACACCCTTAACAGGGTCATCACCTGTTACCATGACCAGGTTAGCTGGGTCATAATTCACCCTTACCCCTTTACTTGACAAGCTATCTAAAAAGGATTTAAGGGTTACAGCAATCTCTGGTCCTGTTTCAATAGCAAAATATGCCCCCACATCATCGCCGTATTCGCCTAATATATTACATGCCTCTTGCATAATTTTATATCGGTCTTGGTTCACATCATGAGGCACAACACCAATATGTGTGGTGACAATATTTGTTTCAAGGTCCTTAGCCAAATCCATGATCCTCTTGGAACGTTCAATACGCTGAACGTTATCTTCTTGTATGGTAAAACCATGCCCGCCTAAATCACCACATAGTGCGGATACTTCTAATCCCTGAGCTTTGATAAAGTCCAATAATTCTTTTCGAGCTGTTGCTGATAGATTTTCTGGAGCCATTTCACCGCGAACAGCATATAGTTGAATCCCTTCTGCCCCTACTTCTTTTGCTTTTTTAATACCCTCTCGTAAACCTAATCGAAAGGAATCAACAATCACACCAATTTTATGCATCATGACGCCTCCTTATTCCTTAATTTTCACTTCATGACCTACCTCTGCCGACTGATAGATCGCATCTAATATTTTCATAATGGCCACACCATCTTCTCCAGGATTCAAACAAGGTACACCATTGGCTACACAGTCGATAAAATGGGCCGTTTCCTTGTTGAAAATCTCTGCAAATTTGTTTGTTTCCTGTTCGATACAGGGTGTTTGATTGATAAAATATTGGTTATGTTCTTTATAAAATTCTATTTCAGGTTCCATCTTTACACCAGCTTTATCCCCATAGAACATGAGATAATTATTATCGTCCTTGGTGTGTAATACCCAGCTGGTTTCAAAGTTCAAAGTCATACCGTTATCAAACTTAATAAGAGCTGTGGCTGCATCTTCCACATCACAATAGGGCTTTTTAGGATCATAATCAACTGCATTATATTTACTCATTCCTTTTATATACGGCTTAATGCCCAACTGCTTAAAAGTGGACGCTGTGACTGAAACAGCTTCTGGTTTTCCTGTCAGGTAGCGAATAAGGTCAATGACGTGTACACCTAGGTCAATAACGGGACCACCACCTGAACGTTTTTTATCGCAGAACCAGCCACCTGGATTACCCCATTTACGGACATAGCCGGTTTTCGCATAATAGATGTTACCTAACTCATCATTTTCAATGGCTTCTTTTATAAACTTTACATTATTTTCAAAACGTCTCACAAAACCAACCATCAGTAATTGTCCAGTCTCTTTGGCCGTATCCACCATGACCTGAGCATCTTTTGCATTCATGGCTAATGGTTTTTCGCATAATACGTCTTTTCCAGCCTTCATGGCAGCAATACTAATGGGTGCATGACCATCATTCCACGTGGTGACACTGACTGCATCCAACTCTTTCATTTGAAGCATTTTCTTATAATCTGTAAAGACATGTGGAATAGCATACTTCTTGGCATAAGCTTTTGCCTTGTCTTCATTAAGGTCGCATACTGCTACAATGTCTACATTTTCTAGCTTTTTATAACCTTCTGTATGCATTACACTGATATTACCTGCGCCAATAATGCCTACTCTAATCTTGTTCATACGTGATTCCTCCTTATAAAATATTTAATCATTGAGTTGTTTATTTTCTGAACATCACTATTTTTTCATTCACTGTATCAGTGCACCCTTTAAATCTTCAAAAGGAAATGAGACTCTTTTATTTAAAGTAGCTGCATGATAAATGCCTCGAATAATTTCAAGGGCTTTTCTTCCCTCAACCCCATCAATTGTAACCTTCTGATTTTCACGGACTGCATCATAAAAGTCCTGAATCTGCATGATATGACTATATCCCCAATAGCTTGGTCCAGCCGCGACACCCTTACGCTCATCTTTTATCTCTACATATTCATCATCATCAAGACGTACCCAAGCCAAATCTTGAATAAGACCAACTTTACCTTTTTCACCCACTATTTCAATTTCAATGGGTGCATCATAACTGTAACAATTACAAGCATAGAGTTGGTACATACAGCCATTTTTAAATTGAATAAAGGCTTCTGCCACATCCTCAACGTCCACCACATGATGGTTTCTGTTCTGCATAGAGGCTTCGATCCATTCTACATCATCACCGATAAGGTCTTGAACACGGTCAATGCTATGTATGGCTTGGTCAATGAGTACACCGCCGCCTTCTTTATCCCAAGAACCTTTCCAATCGGATTGCTGATAATAATCATCTGAACGGTCCCATGATAAATAAGACCTGGCCCCTATAATCTTACCAAGCTTACCTTCTCTGATTATCTCTTTTATGGTCTGATACCCCTTCACATACCGGGTTTGAAAAATAACGCCTAATTGAACCCCTTCTTCTTTTGCTACCTGTATCATACGGTTTGCATCCTGCAAATAGATGGCCATAGGCTTTTCTGTTAAAACATGTATCTTCTGTTTCATGGCTTCTATTGCAATAATCGGATGCATATGATGGGGTGTAGCCAGATGTATGATATCCACGTGCCCTTGGAAGCATAATCGATAATCATCTGTTGCCACGCACCCTTCAAAACTTTCTGCAAAAGCTTTCGCTCGCTCTAATTTAATATCCACAGCATACACCACTTCAACTTGATCACCTAGATGTTTGAAGGATTCTTTGTACACTTGTGATATTCTGCCACAGCCGATCATGGCAATTCTTAATGGTTTCATGTTGTCACCTCGTTTTATATTGTACTATTCTTTATACCTCTAATGTGTCTTTGTTCTAGAACGTTTTTACTACGTTACCGTTTTTTGTAAGACATACTATCCTTACCTGCCAAATAATTATTTGGAAAAAGTTGCTCTTAATTCGTATTTACTTTTATCATTTTGTAGATTATTATAATACATATACCAATAATCCTCATGCATTCTATTGCTCGATACTTGGATTATATTGCTTATGTTTTTTATGCTGTTAATACAAATGAAATGCCTACATAAACGACAGTGTTATGTATTCATCCCATTGGAGGTGACCATCATGGATAAATCAACATTAAAAGAAAAAATGACCATGCCAGACCCTAACTTTCCCATGAAGTTGAACAAACTTTGCTCAACAGGTGTACAAAAAACAGCTATCTATGCCCATTGGCATCGTGAAATGGAACTCTTATACATTACCAAGGGATCAGGATTATGCCGTTGCAACAATCATGTTTTTGAAGTGCATCCTGGAGACTTAGTGGTGGTTAACTGCAATGAGGTACATTATTGTCAGAACATCTCGGAGGTCTTTGAATACGACTGTATTATTCTGGATCCTTATATTCTTAATAGTCGATTCATTGATCTATGTGATTCAAAATACATAACACCCATTATAGAGAACAGGATTCTATTTAACAATCATATCCCTCAAGATATAGATGTTAAGGCTTGTATTACATCCATTAATAAGGAGTTTAACCAACGTGAAGTGGGATTTGAACTTGCTCTAAAAGCTTCCCTGTATCAGCTTATCGTCATACTCATGCGCCATCATATAGCAAGAATCCTTACAGACGTGCAAGTTAAATACCGTATGAAAAATATAGATCGCTTTAATCATATCATTCACTATATTGAAACCCATTACGCCGACGATTTAACCATTGATCATCTAAGCTACCAAGCCCACATGAGTAAATATCATTTTTGCAGGATGTTCAAACAAATGACAGGGCATACGGTCACTCACTACATTAACTCCGTCAGAATACAAGAAGCTGACAATCTGATTACCCATACAGATATGTCCATGAGTGAAATTACGTATGCTGTTGGTTTTCATGACACCAGTTATTTTAGTCGTATTTATAAAATGTTTAAAGAAATATCCCCCTCTGAAAAAAGAAAGTTGAGTAAAAAATAATTAGCTAATAAATTGGGAAGTAATAACAAAAAAATAACCTTGCTCCCTAAGAACAAGGTTATTTTCACCTGATTTAACCTATTTTGTTTGAACACTTCGCTTGCGTTTAGTCATGAGACCACCTATCCGTCCTGTTTCTTTTGCTGTTAAGGATTTCCACCCACCTTGGTGAACTTTATCAATTAATCCCAGTTCTTCAGCAATTTCATACTTCATTTTCTCATTTTCAGCCTGTTTCGTCTTATCTATTTCATCTTTTCTTAGATGCTTTGCCATAGATCATTCACCCTTCCTATATTCAGCACAAGGTTCATGTGTTATTCACCCTTCTTTTAGATTATAGGCTATTTCACGGGTTTTATACCAGGTTGTAAAATTTTTTTATTGACTAATCACCAAGACCAAATGGATCCATTTTAATCTCTTGTCCAATACTGAAAGCATATAAAATCACTTCTTTTACCGTAAAACCTGAAATATTTTCAAGCGCTCTGCAGTAGAGTTCCATTTGCTTTTTATATCGATCAATCAATACCTGCTCTTCATGTGGCTTGATATAATCTGTCTTATAATCGACTAAGACAATTTCGTCGTGTTCTAAGAAATAACAATCAATGACCCCTTGAACCAAAATAGTCTCTTTTAGATCACATGCATCATAGATATCTTGTGCATTAATACCAAGGACAAAAGGCATTTCTCGCTTTAACTGCTTCTGTTTTTCAGCGTTAATCATTCTTTTTATTAAATCACTATCACTAAATCTTAACAGGGCTTGAATGGAGACACTTTTCTTTTCTTTCTCTGTTAGCATGCCATTTCTTTCCAGTTGATCACAATAGGTGACCAAATAATCCTGCTCATCCATCCGATTAAAGTCAATATGCTGCATCACCTTATGAAAGACTGTACCGCGTTCCCCTGGTGTTAAACGAATTTTCTCTTCCATAAAAGCAGGTTTGTAAGGTTCAAAATCATGGAAGAGCTCTTCATGTTCTTCTTGGACTAAGAGCATGTTCTGTCTCTTAATTTCTGAAACAGATACTTTAACGGATCGGGCTATGGCATCCTTGGCTGGATATACCCAGTTAAGCTGTTTGTCAAAATAGTCCTTATCATAATCGCTATAGGATACTTCCGATGCCCAATGGGTTAAAGCCTCGTAAGACTGCATTCGCTCTTGGGCATGAACTTCTTCCTTCTCAATGGTTTGTTCTGGTGTGATACATGTTACCTCCCAAAATGAACGATGGTGATATAATGCCTCAGGGGATTGTATCACTAAGCCTTGACAACATGCCCGTAATGTTTCCCCATCAGCATGTCTCAATATAGCGGGTATAATCCAATCCAAATAACTGCGCCCTTTTCCAATCAAAGCATTGGGTAAGGTTACATCTGGTAAGAATAGATACGTACTCACCTTCTCAATCTTCTTATGGATATCTTTACAACTACCTACTAAAATAAGTTTTTCCCGTGCACGGGTTAGGGCTACATATAATATTCTTAACTCTTCTGATAAACTCTCATTCTTAATCTGCTTACTGATAACAGATCGAGGCAACGTCTTTGTTTCATAACGTAATTCATAATTGACATACTTGGGACCAAATCCCAAGTCTTGATGAAGTAGAATGGGTTTATTCAAATCTTGCATGTTAAATTGTTTTCCCATACCTGCCACAAAAACAACAGGAAATTCAAGCCCCTTACTCTTATGGATACTCATAATCCGTACTAAATTCTCACTCTCACCGAAGATACTAGCTTCACCCATATCAATAGCGTACTTATGGATCTTTTCCAAATAACGAATGAAATTAAACAAGCCTTTATAGCTGGTAGATTCATAGCGTATGGCTTTGTCCACTAACAAATCCAAATTGGCTTGTCGCTGACGTCCACCTGTCATCACCGATATAAAATTATAGTAATGAGAGACCTCATAAATATGAAGAATCAATTCATGAAGAGGCATGTACACCGCTTTTTCTCGCCAATCTGTCAGCTGCTCATGAAAAGCTGTTAATTTTTGACTCAGGTCATCTTCATCAATGGTGCCTATGATGTACTGCTCATACGCATCATAAAATTCGCCTTCTGGTAATTGTGTCTTAATTCTAACCAGTTCATCTGCTTTTAACCCCACAATGGGCGAACGTAACACCGATAATAAAGGTATGTCTTGTCTTGGGTTATCAATTATTTTTAACAGGGATAGTATGGTCCGTATTTCAACGGTATCAAAATAGCCTGTGGATGCATCTGTATAGGCAGGTATATCATATTTCCCCAGGGTCTCAACAAACATATCGGCTGTTGTACTGGTACTTCGCATAAGAATGACAATATCTTTATACATGGCAGGCCGATAAATACCGTTTTTCTTATCGTAGATGTAATAAGGTTCATCTGGGTTCATTAATTCTTTAATACGACCAGCAATTACTTTAGCTTCTACCTCTTTCGACTCGATAATTTCGTCACTTTCTACCTCTTCGTGGTCAATGAGTATCAGTTCTGTTGGCCCTGCATGTATACCTTCTTCACATGGCTTATAAGGCGCCCCCAGATGCAGTGCCGCATGCTCATCATAGACAACATCACCATATGCCAATGACATGAGTTGACTGAACAAGTAATTGGTACAATCTAAGATATTTTCACGACTACGGAAATTCCGATGAAGGTCAATCTTCTGATATTTACTTTCCTCTGTTGAATAAGTCTTATATTTTTCCATGAATAATTCTGGTTTAGCAAGTCGAAACTTGTAAATGCTTTGTTTAACATCACCAACCATAAACACATTAGGCATTGATTGATGTATCTTAGACACACTTGTTAGAATGGTTTCTTGAACTAAGTTACTGTCTTGGTACTCATCAATAAGAATCTCACTGAATCTATCTTGTAATTGAATCGCCGCACTGGAAGGTACTTTTTCCCCTTCCTCATTATCTGTTACCAGAATATTAAGGGCATAATGTTCAATATCATTAAAGTCAATCATGTTTTTTTCTGCTTTGGCTTCTTTGTAGTTTTCCATAAAGGTTATCACAAGGTCAACTAAAGCTTCTATAACAGGGTAGGTTTGATCAATATCGTGAGCTATATGGGCTTGAGCTTTGAAAAAGTATTGATCTTGAATAGCCGTAAAGCTCTCTTTTATATCCTCTCGAATAGCCTTCACTTTATGTTGCATTATAGGGTCTACACCTTTTTTACAACGTCCAATTGGTCCAAATTTCATGCCCATTATTTCTTGGGAAATATGTTGATACCCCTCTTGTAATTGATGATATATACTTTTTATATGTTTAAGATCAAGTGCTATAGCGTCTTCATACCCAATGGGTCCACCTTCTTCTTGGCAGATGCTTAGGCACTCTTCCAATAAGCGTATCGACATGGGTAAAGCTTGTTCCAAATCCCTGGTCACCATCTTCGTCCATACTTTATCATCCAAGTCTTTTTCATCTACCACATGAAGGGTATCTGCCATCTCCTTTAGCCATTTTACCGGCCATGGATTACTCATGGCAAATTTGTGAAGTTCCATAATAAGACTCTCAATTCTATCGTCGGATTTACCTGTGGCATAGCTTTCAATGAGTGCCAAAAACTCGTCGTTATTATCTTTTTGGTAATAGGACTCTAATAATTCTTTGACGATATCACTTTTAAGCAGCGTTAACTCTGTTTCATCAGCCACACGAAAGGACGGGTCCACCTGTATCATATGAAAATTATTTTTAATGACTTGTAAACAAAAAGCATGAATGGTCATAATACTCGCATTAGGAAGTAATGATAATTGTTTATGTAAATACCGATTTTCAGGGTTGTTATCAATTTTTTTCTCCAGCGCTTCTGATATACGCTCCCGCATTTCTGAAGCTGCCGCATTGGTAAACGTCACCACCAATAACCTGTCGATATCCACAGGTTTCTCCTCATCCGTAATCATCTGTATAATCCGTTCTACCAATACCGCCGTCTTTCCAGAACCTGCTGCCGCTGATACCAGCAGATTGCGTTCTCTTGTATCTATAACTTTTTGCTGCTCATCCGTCCATTTAACACCTGACATAATCTGTTCTCCTTGTATGTACTTTGCCTCTTTTATACTATTATAAGATATCTCCCCTAACCTATCAAGAGTCGGCAAAAATATGACAAGGGGACGTTTCGTTTGTCATATAACTGATTAACATCAAGACCTCTATCATCTTGGTTATTATCATTTATATACAAGAGTCATTAAAAACTTATATATAGCTATAACTTTATATGTATGACAGATTAAGCATCCTTGTCATACTATCACATTGTTAATACACTCTTAGATTTTCTTATAAGTATCATTGAAAATTTACAAATACTACTAATTCTATGATAAAACATGACAAACGAAACGTGTCCCCTTGTCATGATGACTGCATTTTAGACAATACTTTCTTGATTGTATTTAGATTTCGACTTGTTAAATGGGCTTGATATTTTTTCTTACCTAGTAGTTTTCCAAAAGGTGTTTTCAATGTATATCCTTTTGGCACCAACCAATACAGTTCACCACCTTTTATGGCAATCTGTTCTCCTTCTATAGCTGTTGTGGTATCATACTCATCTACAATCTTTTTTCTATGAATAGCCGTATCAACCAACATCCAGTATAAATTATATTTCTTGGTATCGTAGTCCATAGCATATTCTATAATATGTTTAACATCCTCATCCGTTTTCAAGAATATATAGACTTGTCTATTATAGTAAAGTGACAAGTCATCTTCAATTTGCTTAACGATTGCGGATGCATGCAGACCTTCATTCTCAGCAAAAATGACATTCCCTGTTGCTAATACGGTTGTTACCTCACAAAATCCAAGTTTCTCAAACCGCTCCTTAATAACCCCCATGGTCATTTTAACACCATTTACATTAACACCTCGAAAAAATGCGCAGTATATCATTAAATCCCTTCTTTCATATGACAAGGGGACGTTTCGTTTGTCATGTAATAGGTTAACATCAAAACCTATATCATATTAAATTTATATTTGCATGTTAGAATCATGAAAACTTATAGTTAACTATAACTTTATATATATGACAAATGAAGGTCCCTTGCATACTATCACATAGTTTATTATCCTTATATTTTATCATAATACTATTAAAAAATTCACAGATAAACTACTAAATCTATAATGAAACATGACAAGCGAAACGTCCCCTTGTCATGCTATCACATAGTTTATTCATCTTTATATTTTATCATAGTACCATTAAAAATTTCTCAGATAAACTACTAAATCTGTAATAAAACATGACAAGCGAAACGTCCCCTTGTCATGCATATTTATATTTTATCATAATATCATTAAAAAATTTACAGATAAAAGACTAAATCTATATCAAAACATGACAGACGAAACGTCCCCTTATCATGTATTAGTGGATGTCTTTAATGTAGTCGTGCACCCTTCTGGATACTCTGGCTTCGTTGAGTTGATAGCCTAGTTTGTGTATTTGTGTTTCGTGGTAACGGTCCCTTGTTAAGATTGCGGAGAGTTTGGCTTCTAGAGCTGTTCTTCTAAGCATGGGGTTATGGAGTCCATCTTTTAGCTTGTCGGCTCGCTTCACCTCTGATGCTATATCTTCTTCTGTTACCAGTGGTACATATGCATAATTACTGAAGTCATAAGGTTCTTCGTTTTCGTAGATATCGACATAAGCTTCCTCGTTCATGTCTATTGTATCGACTGTCACTTGTATGTAAATCGTCTCAATGGCTTTTTTGCCTACTTTTAACTCAAATGTATTATTATGGACAGATAGTGTTGATGCTTGTTTTTGTTGTTCTAAGAAGTTCGTTCTGTATGCGTTATGAATATGAAAAGCTGATGCTATGGTTGCGTGGGTCGCTTGGTCTGAGCCGTTATATAGGCGAACGATTATGCCGTTACCATCTTCTGACCGTTTAATACTGGTGACGCGAACAACGTTTTTGGGGGCATCTACTTTCATAAAGGATTGTGAAGGTGATAAGCTCCCGTCATGTTTATCTGTAACAAATGTTAGTAAGTCATGATTAAACCGATCTGCTTCTCGTAACACATTGCCTTTGTCATAATGTTTTTCATGAGGATAGACAGCATATTCGAATGACATTTCTCTTAAGCATTGGGCTTCTGGTGTAAATATTTCTGGCCCTGCATCACCAATACGTGTGTTAATGTCTTTTGCAATCCAGCCAACAGAACGAAACAGTGTCAATGCAATGGTATTCTTATCTTGATAAACCGTATACTCTGGTAACCCCTTGGACAGAATTGCCAAACCCTTCTCTCCATCATTGATATCAATCAGCTCTCGGCCTAGAAATGTTGTGTTCGGTTTTGCTTCTCTAGCCCCCACAATAACCCGTTTTACATTATCGGGAATCATGGCTTCATCATAGTCATCCATGTGAATGGGTCTTTTTACCACATCAAAAGGACTGCCTGCATATGTATAATCAGCTGTTATGTCTGTTGGGAACAAAACCCTAACCCTATGGTCTTTTACTGTATTTTTAATGGCTGTCTTCACTTTAATGACCTCTGAATTCGCCTCCATGGTGACAACTTGTCGGACTGGCATGTTCATCCTTTCATGGTTTCTCTTCTTTCTATCTTTTGTTATGCCTGTTGGTAAGTCCATGTCAAACCGTATTTCTACCTGCACTTTTTCAGGTGTTACCATTAAGTCAGTAATGGTGACATCACTATCTGTTGAGTAATAACTTTTATCTGTATCTGGATAGGAATAATTGTATTCATCACCAGCATCCCCTTTATCTTCAAGTATCCCTAGCCCTACATACCATTTATTGGTTGCCTTATGGTATAAATCAAAGGCACCATTAGGATTAATAATCACTTTTATCTTATTATTTTCAATATGGTTACCTTCTTTGTTAATCTTACCTACAACCTGTTCTTTCTTCACATGGGTATATCCAAAAGATTCTATATGATCCATATAATAATTCTCACCATTAATACTAATCACTTCAGACCGTGGATAGGGACTTGGGTTATAGACAAAATAGTTTTCATCCTCTAGCTGTTTGGTGTTAATACGCTTAGCTAAATGCATAACAGCTTTTCTAATCTGATGATCCATGAGGAAATGAAAATCCCGTGTTCTGTTCTCCATATCTTGATGCACATCATCAATACTTACACCGCAAATACTATCATGAGGATGATTCTTCAACAACAGCTCCCAAGCTTTATCCAGTACAGATGCCTCATAATCGCCACCTAAAAAGTAATCCAACATGGATAAGGGTTCCGCATGGTGTTCAATGGCTTTTTGTGATGCATCATTTTGTAATTTCAAGTACATCCTAGATGACATGACACCGGGAAATACAGCTATGAATCGACCGCTATAGAGTGCTCCCTGCAACGTCATAAGGTCAGGTTCTTCTTCTAAGACAGATGCTAAGTATCTTTCTGGATTACTTTGAGTCACTTTAATATGCTCTGTATCCAACTCCTTCGTTTTAATATAGGGTTGAATATCATCCGGCACCATCTCTTGGTCATAACCATTCATCATCAACATGTTGCTGGTTGTCATAAAATCTTGAAGTTTATCCACTTCATCGTAAATTCTTCTTTTCATAATCTCTGCGTATTCTGCAAGGCGCATGACATTTCGATAACTATTAAGCAAGTAGACACTGGGCATTCTTGTACCATCAGGTGCTTCCCATATAAATTCAGACCTTACTTGCCTTGGGTCCATCTCCACACCTCGCCAGACATATAGACCTTGTATATCGCACTCTTTATGAATCTGAGCAGTTTGAGAAATCTGACCAAAATTATCCAGCAGCCAACCAACATGCATACACTTTCCATATTCTGAAGCTTTCTTATGGCCTATGAGTAGATTTCTAACCAGAGCTTCTTCACTGAGTAACTGCCAGTCAGGCTGTAAATAGTAAGGTCCAATAAACAGACGACCTTCCTTAACATATTTTCTAATCTTATTTCTATACTTATAAACTGGCCGGTTTCCTTTAGCAAGTTCTTCAAAGTAATCATCGATCATGGCCATCTGACCATCCAGAACGAACTGATAGGCTTCTTCTTTCTCAAACATCTTAAAAAGCTGATCAAAAAAAGGTACCAACCATTCATTGGTATAGGGACTATTCAGATACCATTCTCTATCCCAATGTGTATGTGAAATAATTTGAGCATTCCAAGTCATTATTTTTTCCTCCAGTTGTGAAAACGTTTTTATGAATAATTCTTACAGAGGCTGTCTCATAATACATACCAAGGTTAACGGTTCTAAATATACTTCACCTTTGTGTAACATAATCTTGTGGTATTATGTGACAGCCTCTCTATTCTATTATTCATATATTGTTGTTTAATCCATATCCGCATGACTGCCTGATGATTAAATCTGTCTTTAACATGTTTGTGTTATTTTCAATTTCTTCATTTCGAATTAATTGGATAATCATTTTTGCTGCTTCCATACCCAAATCATATATCGGAACCCGCATGGTGGTTAATTGAGGCTCAGAAATCTTAGCCAAATCATAATCATTGTAGCCCACCACAGCAATATCTTCTGGTATTCTAAGCCCAAGTTCCTTAATTCCTTGCATGGCAGCTATTGCCTTCATATCATCTTTGGCATAAATAGCTGTGATATCCTGACGCTCGCGTAGCTTCTCAACGACGACTTGCTTAGCATCATTAATGGTATAGCCTCCATTGATGACTAAATCCGGGTCAAATGCCAAGCCATGATTTAATAATGCCCTGCGATAGCCATCATAGCGGTCTATATTCACCACATACTCTGCTGGACCATTAATAATGGCAATCTTCTTATGTCCTAATTTGGCTAAATGATCCACCATCGTAAAACTGCCAGCTCGATTGTCTGTGTTGACGGTGTAAATAGGTCTATCCGATTCAATCCCCTTAACACGACCGGACACAACAAATGGATAAAGACTATTGGCTAAATCTTGTACGAGCATGTCATAGTTTCGTGTGGAAAGGATGATAACACCTTGAATCATACCACTGGCAAGACTAGCCATCACCTTGTTTCGTTCCTGTTTGATATCATTATGCATGATAAGTTGCATATTATAGTCGTATTGCTCTAAAATATGCCCAATACCCATTAGCATTTCAGAGAAAAAAGGGTTTTGAAAAGCTTTATCCGCTGATCTTGTGAATACAACACCTATATTTTCTAGAGAACCTGAACCAAGTCTTGAAGCCGCAGCGTTAGGTATATAATTCAATTTTTTTATGGCTTCATTCACTTTTACTTCTGTTTCTTTGGTTACATTATCGTACTTTCGTATGACTCTAGATACCGTCGATACGGAAACATTTGCTTCTCTGGCTACATCTTTAATGGAAGCTTTCTGATACTTATCACCATCATTCAATGGTTGTCACCTCTATTCTTTTGCTCTTTTAAAGACTTTCAAGAAAATACATGTATTTTTTCAGTTTTAGGCTCCATCCAGACCTCTTTATCTAAAGGAAAGTTCATTTCCGGTTTTATCCGTACTGTTAATAGCTCCCCACGTTTTACACCCCTAGGCAGTACCGATACATAATCATCTGAACCTAGTGTTTCCGTGACGATGGACATGCCTTGAAAAGCATTGTCAGCTTTTTGTGTTGATATGGTTATATCTTCAGGTCTTACACCTAAAGTAATAGGACCGCTTATCCCTTTTTCCTGTACTTTTGTTTGTAATACATGGTCAAATATAAATGTACCATATTCCGACACAAATGTCATGTTTTCTTTGTCGCTATTCAATTGACCGGATATAAAGTTCATAGGTGGACTGCCTACAAAACCAGCTACAAATTCATTGGCTGGGTTGTTATAGATTTCTGTAGGCGTGCCACATTGCATTAAATCCCCATCTTTTAATATGGCAATACGGTCACTCAGTGTCATGGCTTCCGCTTGGTCATGGGTTACGTAGATGATGGTTGCATTCAGTTCCTTATGAATGCGTTTTAATTCTAGACGCATCTTAATTCTTAGCTTGGCATCCAAGTTACTTAATGGTTCATCAAGTAAAAGTACATCTGGATCAAGAACCAATGCCCGCCCAAGAGCTACTCGCTGTCTTTGTCCTCCTGATAACTGAGCAGGTTTACGGTCACCTAAGCCATCTAAATCCAACAAATCCAGTGCCCATTCAATTTTCTTCTTTCTCTCTGCTACAGGGACTTTTTGGATTTTTAAACCAAAACCAATATTGGCAGCTACAGTCATATGGGGAAATAATGCATAGCTTTGAAAAACCATGGCTATGCCCCGTTCCCTTGGGGACAATGCGTTGGCTTTTTTATCACCAATATACAGTTCACCGTGTGAAATCTCCTCAAGTCCGGCAATCATTCTCAAGGTTGTTGACTTACCACATCCTGATGGTCCTACAAAAGATACAAATTCTCCTGCTCTAACTTCCAAGCTCAACTTCTTAACTGCCTCAAATCCATTAGGATATACTTTTTTAATATGCTTTAATGTTAAACCTAACATGTTATCCTCCTATCTATTTTACTGCACCTGCAGTGGACCCTGCAATCATGTATTTTTGAATAATAAACGTAAACACTATTACCGGTAATGACACAATCAGTGATAAGGTGGCTACAGAAACTGGACTTGGTGTGAATGCACCAAATACACTTCTTAAGTATACAGGTAATGGTAAGACACTAGCTGATGTTGTGGATGTTATAAAGTAAGAGAAAATAAACTCATTCCACGATAATAAAAACACATAAATTGCCCCTGCCGCCAGTCCTGGAACAGCTAGTGGTAAGATGACACGGGTAAAGGCATATAATTTGCTTCCTCCCATAATCATGACCTGCTCTTCTAAATCCACAGGTATGGTTTCAAAAACACCTTGTGCAATATACACCACATAGGGTAAACCCAGTATGGTGTGGGATAAAGCCACTTTTAACTCGATGGGTAAATGATATAAAAATGAATTTGTAAAGATTGTCGCTACAGGTATAACCGCCGAAATATCTGGAATCAGTCGAATGGATAAGATGAGTACCAGTAAGACGGCTTTTCCATTAAACTTAAACCTGGCTAATGCATACGCAGCTGGTGCACCAATTAAAGTGGATAAGGTGACCGTTAATAAAGCAACTTTTATACTAAGGAATGCATTAGCCCAGAATCTGGTATCCGATAGGTAATAACGATACATATCCAGATTGGGTTTAAAGGGAAACCAAGGTACAGGATATTGACCACCTGTAATCCAACTGGCTCTATCGGAAATCGAATACTTAAACATAATATAAATAGGTAACAACACCAGCACAAGGCTCAAGATGATCATGAAAAACCATATTGTTTTTTGTACTGTCCATTTTTTTCTCATTGATCTTCGCCTCCTTATGCTTTAACCAATAGATTATTTAGGTATTTCAACAATTTGTTCAGTAAGAATGTCCCCACTAAAATGACGACTATAAGAATCATACCGATTGCTGCAGACATGCTTGGGTTTTGGAGTTGAATATAGTATTTCTCAATTAAAACGCCTAAAACAGGGAACGTAGGCGCTAATATGTAAGGAAATATAAACTCTTTCCAAGCTTCTATGGAACGCAGTACAAGTACAGATGATATAGCTGGCAGCATGGATGGCAAGGTAATGTAAAAAAAGTTTTGAATGGATGAAGCACCCATGGTCTTCGCCGCTTCATACTGGTCTTCACTAATGGCCTGTAATCCTGCTAACAGAATAAGCATGGAAATGGGGGTATCCCGCCAGACTTTACCAAATATCGATAGACCAATCGCCAAAGGCTCCTTACTGATAAAAGCAATCTCCGTGTTCACAACCTTTGGAAAAAAGCTGTATTGTCCTAATAAAAGGGACGATATATGACCACCTTGCGAAAACATTAATAACAAAATGGATGTGGTGACAATGGTTGGTATAGCCAGTGGTAATAAAAACACACTTCGGACAACACCCCTACCCAGAAATTTTTTATTAACCAGCATAGCCGTAACCATACCTGTTAATAGTTGAAGTGGTGTTGCGAAGATTACAAAATAAAAAGTTCTTAGAAAAGCTTCTTTAAATTCTTTTGATTCTGCCATCTCAATAAAATTTTGGATACCCATGGATGTTGCCATACCAGCCTCATAATGGGTAAACGCCAATTTAACTAAATAAAAAACGATGACGGAAAAGAACCCTAATAAAAAGAGTATGGCTGGTAAGAGTGTCCAAATTAAGAAAGCATTCTTTTTTATTGCTTTTATCATGTTTCCCTCCTACAAGGTTTAAATGAGGCTGTCTCATGAAAGCAAACAGATTCCATGAGACAGCCCATTCTCATTATGCTTCATATATGAATACCCATGTTACTCACCTATGAAGCTTCGTACCAATATCGCTAATCCATTATTTCTTCAGTATATCTGCTGCTTTTTTCGTATACGTTTCAAGCTGTGATTGTACGCTATCATGATTACCTGATACAACAATGTCAAACCAAGCGTCATTATATAATTGGGCAATTTCAGGCCAGTTCAAATCCGTTGGTAAAGGCGTCACATCTGAATTAATCTGTTTAACAGCGTTCTCAAATACGTCCTTAATCCAATCCTCTTCAAAAGAACTGCCTAAGTCATCCATAATATCTTTTCGAACAGGCATCATGCCAAATGTTGAAGCTTCTGCTTTGTGATTCTCCGCATTGGTGATAAACCTTGCTAATGCATAGGATAACTTGGCATCGGGTGTTGATTTGGGGATACCCCACCACCAGCCACCTAACTGTGATGCATGTTTACCCATACGTGCTGGTTTTCCATCTGCCATGTCAAGGGATGCACCTGCTGGCATAATGGCAACCCCCATATCATCAGGATTAGCTAAGAAACCTGTCATGGATGGGTCTGTTCCCCCATGAATAAAGAATGCGTCAATCTGATGCATGAATGCTAAATACACTTTTCCTGCTGCCATAGCTTTCCAGATACCACCGCCAGACCAGCCTTCTTCCCACATACCTGGGTTATATAACCCATTCTCTTTCATGAACACTTCCCATTCATAAGCATCAACAATCCCTTGACCTGTCATGTGAAGGACTTCTTCTTGGGAAGCACCTGCTTGAAAAGCTTTGGTCACAAGCTCTGTTGTGGTACCAGCATAATCTTTTCCCCGGTGAGCTATACGCGGTTCTTTCATACCATTCATTTCTGTATTTGCCCAATAGTAACCAGCAACTGCCAGATCGTACCAATCCCATGCATTAGGGTCAGCTTCTAATGTATAATCTGAAGGCAAGCCAAAACCGTTTTCTGCTTTAAACATAGCCTGTATAGCATCTTTCATCGGTTCCCAGTTAGCCACGGCATCCTCTACAGCAGATTTTAAGTATAACAAGGTATTGGTTTCAAGTTTTCGAGGTATGTAATAAGGTTCCCCATCAATGGTTCCTAATGCTACTGCTTCTTCCAGATAATCGCCTAAATCAGACGCAACATCAACCCCGTCAATCTCATTAAGACGCATCATAAAGCCTTTTTTAGCCAATGGGGTCACCATAGAATCTCCAGTTTTTACGAGTCCTATGGTATTTTCTTTATCAAGTTCTAAAATTTGCTGTAAGTCAACCACATTTTCAAAGGTTCGTACATTGATTTTAACACCATGCTGCTGTTCAAACTTCTTAATGATATTTTCTCTAAACCATTTGTCTTGGGACTCCATCATACGGATATATACGGTCATTTCCTTTGCATCAAAGGTAAGCGTATCCTTATCCTGTTCTTGTCCCTGAGATGAATCTGATGATGAAGGTGTTTTCTGTGAATCTCCCTTTTCTTTGTCACCTGTACACCCCACAACACTTAACATAAGTAACAATGTCATAAATAGTGATAATATTTTTCGCATAACCATCCTCCTTTTTATTTAACTTTTCTAATATAAACCCTGTGAATACACTAGAAAAATGTTTAACCATCCCATTTATTTGTGAAATATAATGCAATTGACTACGTGTTTTGTCATGAGCATAGTGTTATTTTAGCACTGTAAAAACGTTTTTTCAAGTATTTATTTATTTTATCTATTTTTTTGTATATAATTAACATATTTAAAAATAATTTTAGTATATTTTTTTAATTTATAAGCTTTTAAAATTCATTTTATGAGAAAACGTTTTTACAAAAGTTTATTAAGTTATAATTATTATTCTTTCTATGGTAACCGTTATTAACTTGTAAACGCCTATACTACTTGTAGCATTGGTGTTACTAACTCTATTTTATAGGTCTTAATTAATATTGTATTTTGAAATAAACATCTTGTATAATTATAGTTAGATACATATACAAATGATATGGGAGGATTAGATCCATGAAAAAACAAGTAACGGATTTTAAAAGTTGTCTTAAGACAATGCCAGATATACTGGTTTCATGCCGAAGCAAAGATGGTCAAGACAATGCTTTGGCTGTAGCGTATGCTTGTAATTGCAGCTATGATCCACCAATGGTGATGGTAGGTATTGTACCCAGCCGATATTCTTATCATATGATTAAAGAAACGGGTGTTTTTGTTGTAAATCTTGTAACGGAAGCCTTAAGAAAAGAATATGCTTATTTGGGAAGCCATAGCGGAAGAGATGAAGATAAATTAAAGGCATTAGATATGAAAATAGGTGAGGGAAAAAAAGTCAATGCCCCTCTACTCTTAGATTGTCCTGTCAACATTGAATGCACCGTCGTTGATTCCATTAAAACAGGATCCCATGAAATGTTTGTCGGCAAGGTAGCATATATTCATGCACACGAAGAACTCATCCAAGAAAATGGAAGACTTGATTTTTCTAAAATAAACATTATAAAATTCAGATAAGATTATGTTTCAGATGTCAAACCATGAACCAAAAAAGAACTGCCAGATTTGTGTAGTTAAACTCTGGCAGTCCATAGCTCTATACCTGTTATAAACTTTAAATCCCTATGGTCATTTTTATCATTAAGATCAAGTTTGCTTCAAATGTTACTTTATTATTTCTATGCATTTAACTGCTCTAATAAATTTTCCAGATCATTTTCATCCATGCCACCAAACATCATCATAGCTCTCAAGGTACTTGTAGAGCCCATTTCTTCTATGGCGTCACCATCAAATAAATTACTACCAGCAAACATGTCTCTCATTTTGCCAAAAATCTGTTGTACAACTTGTGCACCTACTGGATGTTGGGCTATATCACCAAGAACAGAATTTCTGGTGTATACTTTTTTGATGTTAACGGTTGAATTAACTTTAATGGACGTACTAAGTGGTAAGTTGGCGGACGAAGCCCCTACTAATATGTCAAATTCACCTGTTTCTACATGCCAATCCTTAATCCCAACATGGTAATAAGCAAAAGCACGTTTACTTAATGTAAAGACCACTTTTTTTGATTCTCCAGGGGCAAGTTCCACTTTTGCAAATTCTTTTAGTTCTTTGTCTGGTCGGATAACGGATGATACCTTATCCCTCACATACAGTTGTACAACTTCTCTACCTGTTCGGTCACCGGTATTCTTAACTGTAACCGTTACATTTACTTGATCTGTATCGGCTATTTCGTCTTTATCTACTTGTATATCGGTGTATTCAAAGGTGGTGTAGCTAAGTCCAAATCCAAATGGGAATAAGGGTTTCATTTCCTTAGCATCATAATAGCGATAGCCAACAAATAAGCCTTCTTGATAAGAAACTTTATCTTCTTTTCCCGGGAAATTTAATGCAGATGGATTATCTTTTAATTTAATAGGGAAAGTTTCTGCTAATTTTCCAGATGGATTCGCCATGCCATATAATAGTTCCGCTACTGCTGCTCCCCCTGCTTGGCCGCCTAAATAGCCTTCTAATACAGCTCTGACATGATTCAGCCAAGGCATTTCAATGGGTGAACCGTTGGCCAATACCACCACGATGTTTTCATTGACTTCACTTAACGCCTCAATTAGCTGCACCTGATTTTTGGGCATTTGCATATGTTTTCTATCATAGCCTTCTGACTCATATCGGTCAGGAAGCCCTACAAAAACAACAACCACTTCATTGTCTCTGGCACATTGAATGGCTTCTGCTACCAATGTTTCACAAGGTTCATCGGCCTGTAAATCATAACCTTGTGCGTAACAGATTGAACTGATTTTTTCTATTTCCTCATAGGCATTGTGCAAATAAATGGGGTTAATATGTGAACTTCCTCCACCTTGAAATCTTGGGGTTTTAGCTAGCTCTCCAATGACAGCAACTTTTTGTTTGTTATGAAGAGGCAAGATTTGGTGATCATTTTTAAGAAGCACCATACACTCCGAAGCTACATTTTTTGCTAAAGTATCATGTTCTTCTTTATTAAAGGTCATTTCTTTAGCTTCTTCTGTCCCTTTAAATGCTAATGATAAAACCCGTTCAACAACTTTGTCTAATGCTTCCATGGTCAGCTTGCCATTATTCACAGCATCAATAATCCTTTTGTCATTGCGTCCACCATTACCAGGCATTTCTAAATCCATACCGGCTTTTATGCCTTCAACGCGGTCATCTTCTGCTCCCCAGTCAGAAACAACTAAACCTTCATATCCCCAGTCATCTCTTAATATTTCTGTCAATAAACGATAATTATCTGGGCAATACGTACCGTTTAACTTATTGTAAGCACACATCACAGTCCAAGGCTTTGCTTCTTTTATAGCTGTTTCAAAGCTTGCCAAATATATCTCCCTTAGGGTTCTTTCATCCACAAGTGTATCCACACTCATTCTTTTGTATTCTTGATTATTGGCAGCAAAATGCTTAATGGATGTTCCAACGCCTTGGCTTTGTACCCCCATAATGTAATGTTTTGCTATCTGAGAAGATAAGTAGGGGTCTTCTGAAAAATATTCAAAATTTCTGCCACATAATGGCGATCGTTTAATATTGGCTCCTGGACCTAGCAATACGGCCACATTTTCTGTTTGGGCTTCTTCCCCTAATGCTACACCTACTTTTCCAATTAAATCCCGATCCCAAGAGGATGCAAGTGTAACACCTGCTGGGAAACATGTTGCCGGTACAGATTCATTCATACCTAGGTGGTCCACGTCAACAGCTTGTTTTCTTAACCCATGAGGTCCGTCAGATACCATAATGGATGGTACACCTAATCTATCAATGGGTTTTGTTGTCCAAAAGTCTTGTCCAGAACATAAGGATGCCTTTTCTTCAAGTGTCAGTTGAGATAAGATGTTTTTCACGTTTTCCTTCATAATGACCCTCCAATACATTATTTTGCTTAAATGGCTCCATTACTTCATTCATACTTTTATCAAACACAACGAGGCTAACATATTTCGTATAGTCCATGATTTTCCTTTAAGATGGGTTATGCTAACATTGTTGTTTTTAGCTCGCTATGCTATAATAACACTAATGATTCTGGTTTTATTATAATAAAATGTAACCTGTTAATCTATCAAGATTATTACCGTTTTTTATTCATTTTTTACTTTTGGAGGGGATCATGTGTTTATAGGGAATATGAACTTCAGTCAAATTTTCCATACATCTAACATGACCGATATGTTATTAGAGGAAGAACGGGCATTTCAAAACATAGGGGAAACATCCCATTACCCTTATGCATTAGAGAAGAAGCTCTATCAAGCCATTCTAGAGGGTAACTTAGAGGAAATTGAAAATCTTGGCTATGCATATAGCACTTACTCGCCGTCTGTTTTATGTCGTAATAATTCTTTACGCTCACTAAAAAACAACTTAATCTGTAACTGTACAGTGGTTACAAGAATTGCTATTGAAGCAGGCTTAGATGAAAAATACGCCTTCTTTTTAAGCGACCTCTATATTAACAAAATTGAGTCTCTTCATCAAAAAGAAACCCTTTTAAATCTCAACTCTGTTATGATATTCGACTTTATTAGCCATACAAAAAATAGCGTAGCTACCCACATGAATAACTACGCACCACTTACTCAGAAAATTATTAAATATGTTAGCAAAAATTTATACAAGAATTTTAGCCTTAAGGATGTAGCCAATCATGTCAATGCCAATAGCAGTTACTTATCCAGAATGTTTAAGAAAGATGTCGGCATGAGTTTTACCCAATACATTCATACCAACAGAATAAAGAAAGCACAACATCTGATCTTGTTTTCCAATCTATCCTTAATCGAAATCTCTACAAAATTAGGCTATACCACCCAAAGTCATTTTAGTAAAACCTTTAAGCAAATAACAGGCATTACACCCAATCAATTTAAGCAAAATCAAAAATCCCATAGCCTATTACATGAACCTAGCAAGGAATCAAAAGCTTAAAGAAATAACTTATTGTCGTGCACCTTTTATATAGCAAAAAAACTAGCTCATGACTAGTTTTTTGCTCGTTACCTTAATATTGGTTAAAAGGATGTTATTCTTAATAGGCTACAGGGATTAGACATACTTACCATAAGTTTTACCTACTTCAATAATGGCCTTTGCTTTCTCAAAATCTAGACTTGATGGGTATTCACAGCCTGTTGAAAGAATAAATCCACCATCTTTTTTAAATGTATCAATATCACGCTTAGCCAATTCTACAACGGTTTCTACAGGACTGGTCATGATAACGCCTGGATCAATACAGCCAATTAATGTGGTCAGGTGACCATATTTTTCTTTACATTCCTTCATATCCTTACAATCATCTGGCACATGCAAAAAGGAGATTGCTTCTGGCTGCATTCTTTTAATCTGTACATCAAAATAGATGCCATTACCACAATTGTGAATCATGACCATACACCCTCTATCGTGTACATGTTTTGCTATTTTTTCAATGAATGGACCTTCAAATTCGTCCCACATTTCTTTACTCAAAATGGATTGAGATGCAAACAACGTATCAAACATGATCGCATGTACACCTGTATCGATAAGGCGGTCCACATAGTCCAATAAGGTTTCGGTGACTACTCCAACCGCATGTTTTACTTCATCAGGATTCATAATAAGGTCTAAGAACATCTCCTGTTGTCCCCTTAACATACTAACGACACCAAGAGGTCCAAAGACAAAAGCCACAATGGGCGTATCTTGACCTTTTGCATCCACAAGCAGTTGACAAAGCTTAATATGCTCCATCATGCGTTCCCCAGACTCTACTTGAATGGGTTTTATTTTTTTATAATCTTCTGGTGAACGAATCAAACGGTCGTTTCTATCAGGGTAGGCTGCTTCATCATCCTCATAAACTATTTTAGCTCCAAAGTCTGAAGCTTCTACAGATAAATCCGTTAATGTACATATAACATCCAGATTATAATCCTCTGTTAGCTTAATGTAAGCTTCTGCACAGACTTCTGCATCTTTTGCCAGCTGCTCATAGGTAGCTCCTACAAGTTTTCTTGCCACGCTATTTAATAACGGATAGATGGGCACCCGATCGGCTTCTTTGTGTTGTATGGCTAACCCTACTCTTTCTATTGCATTCATAAAAGCGCCTCCTAAAATCATTTTGATTAGATTATAGAACAAAGACGCTTATTATTCTTGTATATAATTAATATTCTTTGGAGATATTTAACACCATTTACCTATATGCTTTAACACTTAAAAAAGCATTGCCAGTTTTGACTTATCCATATGATCACCAATGATGCTCACCTGTGGTTCTGCCTTTTTAGACACTTCATCAAGACTGTAATCACCATAAGCATAATTAACACAATAATGCTTATCATCAACGATTAAATAGCCTTTTAAACGGATGACGTAACCCACTTTACCACTTCGTAAAGTATCCATTAATCCTTCAAATTGCTCTATGGTCATCTTTGAAACCGTTTGTATACCCATGGATTGTATATCATATTCTGCATGATGACTTTCTACACCCTCTTCATGACGTGGGTTTTGGATGTGGGTACGGTGCTCAAAGATGATTTTCAAATCCTCATTTGTCAAAGACTTGAAAGGAATCGAAAAAACATTCGCCTTTGGATTGTCTTCCTTGAGTCCTTTAATGGTTTTGGTGATTTCATGTTCATGATAATCATCACATTTACTTAAAATGAGATTATTAGCTGCGCTGATTTGACTATGAAAAAATTTGGAATAACGCATTTTACTTTCTCTATAGTATTTGGTATCCACAATGGTGTGTATACCATTAAGGTAGCATTTGTCTGCAATTTGTGGTTGCTTAAGTATGTCAAATAAATCTTCAATAACAAAAATACCTGAGGGTTCTATTAGAATCTGCTTTGGCTGATATGCCTTAATGATACGCTCAAGGGTTTCTATAAATTCACCTTTCAAACTGCAGCATATACACCCCTTGGAAATCTCATACACCTGTAAATCTTCGTCTGCAAATAATGAACCATCAATGGCGATTTCGCCAAATTCATTTTCAATGAGTATGAGTTTTTCATTTTGGAAATAACCAAGCTCTAAAACTTTTTTAATAAAAGTCGTTTTCCCTGATCCTAAAAAACCTGTGATGACATCTATCTTTACCATTGTATGAACCCTTTCCTTAAAACAGGGTTAAATACCTGTTTTCCTTTTGTCTGGATTTAATAAGGTTATTACTATAGATTATAAGCAACCACAGGCTTTTTTTCTTGTATAAAATTAATATTATTTGGAAATATTTATGAATTGATAGACCCATTTTCCTTTGTCATTCTTTTTTCTTCATACATTCTTGTATCAGCAATATTCATGACTTTTTCTAAGGTATCCCCATCTATAGGATAAGTAGCAAGCCCAATGCTTGGAATAACCGGTATATCCATATCCTCATGTTTAAAATTAAATACTGCTTTCGCTCTTAGACGTTCTTCAATATCTTCTAAATCTTTCATATGATGAATGTCAGAAACGAGAATAAGAAATTCGTCGCCACCTAATCGAAAGACTCTCTTTTCTTGAATAGCAATGGCATTAAGACGCTTAGCAAATGCAATTAAAACCAAATCACCAACTTTATGTCCATAATTATCATTGATGGCTTTGAAACGATTAATATCTATTAAAAATATACCAATTAAGCCATTATTGGCTTCCGCTTTCTTTAATACCATTTGATAATAATACTCTAGCACATATCGATTATTTAACCCTGTCAATTGATCATTCATGGCTTGATCATGCAATTGATACCTTGTATGAAAGATCATATAGATAAAGAAGCCAATGATTAAGCTGACCAGAATGGCTACTACCCTAAACGTTATGATTTTATTGTCACCCTTTTGCCAGCCATGTAAGGGTTCCACAACAACTTTCCATTGATTATTAAGAATCTCAACGTCTAATGTAAGACCTTCACGGTCTATTATACTGCTATCACCATAAAAAGGCTTTTGTGGAAAATCCCGTTGATTATAAATAGCTGCATGGATATGTAATTCCTTCATGATGGTATCCATATTCTCTAGGTATCTATCAGCATCCAACACAATGCTAATCTGACCACAATATTCGTCTTCTATAATAACAGGTATTCGTGCAATAAACCCAACATCACCCTGTACTAAGTTAATGGGTCCAACAAACAAACGTTTGAGCGTTTCTTTGACCTTAAGAACACCTTCGCGCTGGTCTGGTATTTTTGCTAAATCCACACCAATAACTTTTTCATTGCCCTCTCTTGGATAATTCCATATAACCGTTGTATTCTCTAACATACCAATATTCCTGATTAAGGTCGTTTTTTTAGATAGCAATTGTTCCAAATACCTATTGGTTTCGTCCTCTGATATATCTGGATTGGTTTTTATATAGGCTAAATAGCCTTCTAACAAATTCGTGCTCTCATTGATGGTAGCCTCTACCCTAGACTGAAAGCTTAAGAATTTCTCTAAAACTTCTAATCGTTGCCTTTGGTCATCCCTATTTTTTACCACATCAATAGCTAAAAAAAGTAATATCATTATCATAACACTTACTGTAATCCCTATACCCGTCGCGTATATAATTTGTTGTTTTTTTGTCTTTAGATTCATGGTTATACCTCCACTCGTTAGCCTACTAGCAGTTATTGGGAGCCTCTTTTGTTATACGATGTCCTACTTATGCTTTATCATACCATCATTTAATTTTCTTATCTATAGTATAGCATAAATTTTATACGAACTCTATTTCCCTTGCTCATGCCTACCTTATACGCATCTGCTATCTTATAAGAAAATGAAAAAAACCTCCCCATAAAAACAGGGAGGTCTGTATCCACTTATACAACACCAAATTATCATTTCTTTATTGCCAATTCTTTTCAATTTCATCTCGAATAATATCAATATATCGTCTAGCCTTATCTTCACTGTTATGAATGGTATACACATCCCGCTGTGCCAATTCCAGCTGACAACCTTGTGCGGCTTTTAGCGTCTTTTGAATATGCTGTCGAAAAGCACCTTCATCCAGTGTTTTATTAACACCTAAAAAGTTAGGACTTGGCTTACGGAGATACACCACTTTTTTCCCTTTTAATTGGGCACCCATATAGGCTTCATCACACCATGGTGAAATGGATACTTTTCTTAAATTGGTCAACTTGGAAATATCTTTTTCCCAAAAAGAATGAACAGGCTCACAACAGCCATAAGAGAGCAAACCAAATATTTTAGAAATCTTCTCGTAACAGGGAAAAATAAATGTATCAAACATGTCAGGGGATATGCCCACCGTTTCTTGTGAATCCATGTATCCCCAGACATCTTCTGTTCTTAGAGGCTTATCTGCTGTATGGGGTAAGTCATCGGTATAACATAAACTGCCTTGACATAATAATTCTTTATCTGTGGTTGGAAACAGGAGTCCTTCTTTTTCCATCCATTTAAAGTATGCAATGTAATCATCAGCAACTCTGTCTATAACTTCTTTAAATAGATCGGGATAATCATACATGGAAAATAACATGGTTTCCATGCCCATCATATGGACAAGTTTCTGAGTAGGACTTGCATCTAAGCTTCCCATTTGCATTTTTGTTGGCAGAATATCACCAAAGATATCATCCACAAAATCCTTATAGCGGTGTGTCTCTTTTCGATGTACGCCAAAAGTGGAGGGCTTAAGCTTATCCACATCCTCTTTCAGATTGGAAATAACATGTTGAAACTGATGTCCCAAATCACTGCCCTTGCCATCAGAAGCATGCACAGTCCCTATCTTCATATCAAAGAGATTAAAATAGGTGTCCCAAGCAATGGGGAAATAATCTGGAACCACCCGATCATCCCCAAACACTTCAAAATTTAAGAACTGACTGTAAAGTGAGGTTTCTAGACGTCTTCCTGCTTCCGTTTCACAGCGTAGCCTCTTGGGTATGAGCTCATGACCAAATGTCCAAAGTTCCAGATGAATCATGGGACGACCTTTCTCAAATCGGCTATGGCGCTGCCATTCTTTATGAATGTCTATATTACGTTCTGAATTGGCATGTTCAAGCTGCTTGTGAGCCACTTCTCTTAATATTGCTTTATCATGGACTGTCACTTTCATGATGTATTCTCCTTTCAAAACACGAGTATATACTTTTATTATAAAGGTATTATACCATTTATTAGTGGTCACTAGAATCCACAACCTTGCTTGAAAGATACACAATATTGCTCTATACTATTCTTAGGAGGTGTCCTCATGGATAAAAAAGCAAACATTTATTTAAAGCCTCATCCAATAGATGCTCATGAAGAAGTTATTATCAATATTACAGGCTACTATGAACACATTAAAAATCATCAAATAACCCGTCAAGGTTCAACATGTGCTGATGAAGCTATTTTTATCTATTGTCTTGAAGGGGCTGGCTGGTTAACAACAGATAATAAAACATATGTTGTGGATAAGGGTATGGCTATCTTTTGTGACCAAAAAGCGCCTCATGCCTATGGGTCTAATGGGCTTAATCCATGGACCATATTATGGGTTCATTTTACAGGTCCTTTTGTAGACTATTTTTCAAATGCCCTTCATGCAAAAGCACAATGCACTGCCTTATCCATCGGATATCATACACATATTGTTCAATACATGAAACAGATTTTGAAGCTCCTAGATACGCCTGATGAGCCCTTAAAAAGACGAACAGCGTACAGCTATCTAAAAGTGTGTTTATGTGAGGTGCTGATGCATGTTCAAGAAAACAGGTCTAAGAATATCACGGCTAATGCCTATGTGGATCAAAGTATTCTCATCATGGAACAATACCTTCATCATTCCCTGAGTCTGGATGAACTCTGTCATGCCATTGGTCTATCTAAATATTATTTTTCAAGACAGTTCAAATTGGCAACAGGTCTTCCTCCCATGACTTACTTTAACCGCTTGAAGATTCAAAAAGCCTCCCATTTACTGGTGACAACTGATGACCGTATTCAAGAAATTAGTGCTCACTTGGGTTTCTCCAATCCTTATTATTTTTCAGAGACTTTTAAGCAATTCACAGGCTTTTCACCTAGAGAATACAAACATATGCATGGTAAAAAATATTAAGCACACAGACATTACTACTTTGAAACAAGGAAGATAAACCCTTGCATCTTAATATCCTTTAAAAAGTAATGAATATACTTAATGTAGGTGAATATGAAATTGTGTACAATAATATCATCAACGACGATAAGGAAGTGAGCCTGTGCTATACAAACTTGATTGGGAGAAGACACAACAAAAGTTTAAAGAATATTGGGCCAAAGAAAATCATGACCGTCCTTTAATCAGCATCACGGCACCCCGTGATGGCTATAAAAAAAATCTGCCAAAAGCACCTGAAAAGCTTGAAGAGCGATGGCTGGATACTGACTATGTTATCAAGCGAGGCAGAGAAAATATGGCAGCTACCTATTATGGTGGTGAAGCCTTTCCCATGAACTGGCCTAACCTTGGACCGGATATTTTTGGGGCAACCTTTGGCTGTGATATTATCTTTGAAGAAGATACCAGCTATGCTAAACCGATTATAGACAACTGGCATGACCAACCGTTGGTTTTTGACCCACAGAACAAATGGTGGCAGAAAATGATGCACATGACAGAAGCCATGGTTGCTGATGCAAAAGGGGACTATTTTGTAGGTATAACCGATCTGCATGCAGGAGCAGATGGCTTAGTATCCCTTAGAGGACCTGAGAATCTCTGCTTAGATTTATATGATCATCTTGAGGTGGTAAAAAAAGCCCTTTTTCAATTGCTGCCTGTTTTTCAGAAACAATTGGATACCCTCTATGACATGACAACTAAGAATTTGGCCGGTAGTTCCAATTGGATGGGTGTATGGCATCCTGAAAAGTGGTACGTCACAAGCAGCGATTTTATCTGCATGATTTCAGAGGAGCAATTTGAGCATTTTGTCCTTCCTGAACTCTTAGAAGAAATTAATTGGCTAAGTGAAAGAACCATTTTCCATCTGGATGGACCAGGGGCATTAAAGCATCTGGACCGCTTATTGGAAATACCTAACCTATCAGGTATTCAATGGGTGTACGGTGCTGGACAGCCTACTGCCGCACACTGGGTGCCTATATTAAAAAAAATCCAGAATGCTGGAAAGCTTATTCAAGTAGAAATTGTGCCGGAGGATCTGGATGTTTTGTTAGAAGAATTAAATCCAGAAGGCGTCATGTACTTCACTAAACCGCGCCAAACCGAAGAAGAAGCAAAAGCCATTATTAAAAAAATGGAGAATGCCTACAAAAAGAAGTTATACTGATTAAGGGATGTACTCATCTTTCTCAGTATTAGATATAAGGTAAGTCAGACTGACCCTTAAGGGCAACTCATCTTTGGTTTCGAAAACGGGATGGTGTTTTACCCGTAAATTTTTTAAATGTAGTGTTAAAATGCGTTGTATTATTAAATCCACATTCTGTTGCAATGTGGGTTATTTTTTTATTACTTTCTTTTAGCTGTATCATGGATTGGTTAATTCTGATTTTATTTACATAATCATTGAAAGTGTATCCTGTGGTTTCTTTAAATATTGTGCAAAAATATTGAGGTGTGATAAACAACTTACCAGCAATATCCTTTAATGCAATTGTGTCTTGATAATGCTGATAGATGTATTCTATGACTTTTTCAACCCGAACAAGATTCTGTTTATTGGGTTTGTTGTTTTTTTCAGGGTCTCTAAAATACCGTGTTAAATAAGTTAAAATCATTAAGAGTCTTGCTTTTATCATCAATTGATAACCCTTAGGTTTTTCTTGGTATTCTTCTTCAATGGCAATCAGCTGTTCCCTTATTTTCGCGGTAAAGGAATGGTCTCTTGACAATTTATTATTAAAATCACTGCCTCTTTCTAGAAAAGGTTGAAGGTAATTATAGTCGAGGCTATTACTGAGATCTGAATATACCAACGTGGGATTAAATACAAGAACTGTCTGGAGCATCTGTTTATCGTAAACTTCTAAATAGTGGGGTTCAATGTTATTAATGACAATAATATCCCCTGGCTCCATCTGGTAGCATCGATTTTTCATATGATATTGTCCATATCCAGCTTTTACATATGAGATTTCTAAACATTCATGCCAATGAAATATCTTATGCATATCATAATAAGGCAGCAGCTCTTGTTGCTGTACCTCCAAAGGGAATTTCTTGTCCAATTGAATGATTGATTTCTTGATTTTCATGGGCATACCCTGCTTTCTATATACATAAGATAGCTTATACCATAATAGCTCTTTTAAGAAATGCAGCACAATGACTGCATGTACTATAAATTCTATTTATATCTTTCTTAATTATCTTTTTAAAAGACCATCATAAACTAAATGAATAATCAATTCAATTTTATGTTCATTGATACAGTCACTATAATTATAACCATATTTGTGAATAATACCATAAATGACTATTTCAAGGTAATCGTAAAGGTCTTCATCGCTTAATGTCTCATCAATATACCCTTCTTCTCGACCTTGCGTATGAAATAGATCTGTAAGCTTGTTCATTTTATCTAATTGCTCATGGTTTAAAAATTGGTACATGTTGGTTACATCATATTTTTTTGTACATCTACACTCCTTAATTTTCAATTTAATTAATTGGGTTAATTTACATTTGAAATCACATGACCCATGGATTACTTTTTCGTATTCATCTATAAAATAGACCATCACTCTTTTTAACACTTCTAAATACAGATTATCTTTACTTTCAAAATATTTGTAGAGTGTAGCTTTTGACGTATTAGCACGTTCAGCAATCTCATCAACACTTACTTTATCAAAGCCATATTTTTCAAACAGCCCAGTTGCAGCATCCAGAATTTTTTCCATTTTAGCTGCTGATCTTTTTGAATGCGAAGTCAACACATCACCTCCAATTATCTTATAGACATCTTACTATAATTGCATAAGATTGTCCATAATGGACTTGGGAAGGATTGACAAACTAAACTAATAATACTATAATAGTTTAGATAGTATTGTTACAGATATTTTTGTTTGCTCATTAAGATAACAAAGGAGGTATTTTTTATGCAACTGAAACCCCAACTTAGAGGGCTACCCGTCGTTGAACTAGGTCACCATATACATCCAACACTTGGGGATACCATCATGCTAAAGAGTGGTAAAAAAATAGGTTATCTGGAATTTGGTGACCCTTCAGGCATACCCATATTTTATTTTCATGGTGGCCTTAGTTCACGTATTGAAGCTGGCATTCTTGCTGAAAATGCAGCAAAAAATGGTTTGCGGCTAATTGGATTAGACCGTCCTGGTGTAGGCTTATCCGACCCAATGAAAGCATTCACTTTCATTGACTGGCCTGCCATCGTTGTGGAGATAGCTGATGCATTAGGTATTGAACGTTTCTCTGTCTGTGGTACTTCTGGTGGTGGGGCTTTCGCTTGTGCGTGTGGGGCAATAGAAGAAGTGTCTAAACGTATGAACACCATCATTCTAATAGCAGGTATGTTGCCAACAACACCAGATGAAAAAAAGTTACAATCCATGATAGTACGATTGAACTTTCCTACAGCAAAATATATACCACTTATAAGTTTTGCCATAAATAAACTTGTTAGCAAACAGTTTATTAAAAGATTGGAATCAGATACGGACCAGGCATTTAAGGAAATGGATAAAGTGGTTAAACCAGGGTATAGCTATATGATGGCTAATAGCATTCTATCCGGTCAATTACAGGGTCAAAAAGCTAACATTAGAGATTTAGCTCTATATGCACAGCCATTAGGTTTTGAACTCAATACCATTAAAGTACCTGTATTAGCATTATCTGGTCTGAAAGATCGCAACGTCCCTTCTGCAATAGCTGATAGAGTTGTCTGTGAAGTCCATTGTGGACGACACATTACCTATGAAGAAGCTGACCATGGTTCTATCTTTAAACAGATGGATGATATGGTTGAGCAAATCACTTTTTATATCCATAACCAAATAGATGGCTGTAAGAAAAAATCAAGCTGATGCACAACATTATTTTGTTTTAAAATGCTTCACACTTCTAGGTTATATCTGCATCGATGTATACATAGTTAAAGGCTACCTCTATTTTTCATAGTGGGTAGCCTTCTAACAGTCATTAATTTATATCTTAGCTTCGCTTAATCATTTTCAATCGTGTAAACTCTTCTCTTTCCTTTTCCTCAAGAGCATTTTGAATATGTTTGGTTAGATTGGTGTATCTTGGAATCATTATATTCTTCAGTGCATTAGCTCGTTTCTGGGTTCTTTTAATATTAATGGCTAACCGATAGATGGCATTTTCTACTTCTGCCATCACCACTGTCAATTGTTTAACCTTATGAAATCTGCTAAATGCTTCGTCAAGGGATAGGGTGGTTCGTGCAAAGCCATATTGTGGGGAAATATCATTATCTGGAATATTAACAATGGGAATCTCGACGCCCATGATACTGCGTACTTTTATTTCGATATTTCTCTCTTCTTCTACGGATGTACCGATCTGTTCAACGGTGCTGATGCCGATAGAAATGTTCGCATTTTGTAAGGCATTATAAGCCTGGGTGAAGGTGGAATCAATAAGGGATTGAATCTTTTCTGCCTTATCAATTAGCGTCATCATTTCACGTACTAATATATTTCGCTTTTTATCCAGCAGTTCATACCCTTGCTTGGATAATTGAAGGGTATTCTTAGCAATAATGAGATTACCTTTTGTAGGAAATAATGTTGTATTCATAAGCAATCACTTTCCTTTATTAATCCTTATCTTGATCCTTTTCATTTAGATGATGCTCTTGCCCTTCATCTTCATGGTAAGGTCTATAATATTTATCCAGCACTGCTTCATCCACACGATCCAGCTCTTCTCTAGGAAGAATGCCTAATAGCCGCCAGCCAAGGTCCAATGTAGCATCCATATAGCGATTCTCATCTTTGGCTTGTGCTACAAATAAGTCTTCAAAGATTTTTCCAAATTCCATGTATTTCTTATCAACATCGGATAACTCATCTTCACCGATAACCGATGCCAATGCTTTTACTTCTTGAACATGGGCATAGGATGCAAATAACTGATTGGCAATCTGAGGATGATCTTCTCGGGTAAATCCTTCACCGATACCATCTTTCATTAATCGTGAGAGGGAAGGTAATACAATAATTGGCGGATAAATGCCTTTTTGATGTAAATCCCTACTCAGTACGATTTGACCTTCTGTAATGTAACCTGTTAAGTCTGGTATTGGATGAGTTATATCGTCATTAGGCATGGTTAAAATAGGTATTTGGGTAATGGACCCTTTTCGATCATTCAGCATACCTGCACGTTCATATAATGAAGCAAGATCACTATACATATAACCGGGGAAACCTTTTCTTGAAGGTATCTCTCCCTTGGAGGATGATATTTCTCTAAGGGCCTCGCAATAGGATGTCATATCCGTCAAGATCACCAGCACATGCATGTTGTGTTCAAAGGCTAGATACTCAGCGGTCGTGAGTGCACACCTGGGTGTTACCACCCTTTCAACAACAGGGTCGTTAGCAAGATTAAGAAACATAACGACTTTCTGTAATACACCGCTTTCTTCAAAACTTCTTTTAAAATATTCAGCCACATCATTTTTAACGCCCATGGCTGCAAATACCACTGCAAAATTATCCGTTTCATCGTCACCTGTAAGTTTGGCCTGCTTCACAATCTGAACAGCTAAAGCATCATGTGGAATACCATTTCCAGAAAAAACAGGTAACTTCTGTCCACGTATTAAGGTTGTAAGTCCATCAATGGCTGAAATGCCTGTTTGAATATAATCCCTTGGGTATTCTCTGGCAATGGGATTAATGGGGTTACCATTAATATCACGACTGGCATCCGGGAATATATCCCCTAAACCATCAATGGGACGTCCAAGGCCATCTAGCGTTCTTCCAAGAATCTCCTTGGATAGCGGTATTTCAAGGGCTTTTCCTAAGAATCGTGAGCGGGTATTGGCACTGGATATACCTGTTGTACCCTCAAAGACCTGTACCACAGCTATGTCATCTTTTATGTCAATGACACGACCTGCTCTAAGCTGGCCATCATTTAGTTTTATGTCAACCATTTCTTCATAGGCTACATCTTTTACCCCTTGTAGAACAACAAGGGATCCTGTCACTTCTTTTAATCCCAAATATTCTATCATAGCTTCTTCCTTTCGAAATGCTTATAGCTTTCCCTCACGTCATCTACTACTTGATCAATTTTCTTATACAAGGTATCAAATGCTTTTAAATCCTCATTTTTAATATTGTATTTCATTTTAATCAGTTCATCGTAGATACCCGTTTGCCTTATCTGAGACATGGGAATGCCCTTATCAATCAATTCTTTTGAATGTTTATGAAGGTATAGGATAACGCCCATCATTTTGTATTGTTTTTTCAGAGGTACATAAGTGTCAATAGCATTAAAAGCATTCTGCTGTAAGAAACCTAAACGAATGACTTTTGCAATATCCAGTGTTAATTTCTGATCTTCTGGCAGGATATCCGCACCAATGAGCTTAACAATTTCCATGAGTTTACTTTCTTCTTGCAGTAAACGCAAAATATCTCTTCGTACATAGAAAAAATCCTGGGCTACTTTGGCTTCATACCATGTTTCAAGGTCATCAATGTATTCACTATAACTGTTTAACCAATGAATGGCTGGGTAATGTCTTGAATAAGCTAACTGCCTATCCAGTGCCCAGAAGCATCTTACAAAACGCTTTGTATTCTGGGTAACAGGTTCAGAAAAGTCACCACCTTGTGGGGATACTGCTCCAATAATACTGACGGAGCCCTCTGTATCATTCAGGTTATCCACGTAGCCTGCACGCTCGTAGAACTGGGATAATCTTGATGGTAAATATGCAGGGAATCCTTCTTCGGCAGGCATCTCTTCAAGTCGACCAGATATTTCACGAAGGGCTTCTGCCCATCTTGATGTGGAGTCTGCCATAATGGCAACATGATAGCCCATATCACGGTAATACTCTGCTAAGGTAATACCTGTGTAAATCGATGCCTCTCTGGCAGCAACAGGCATATTGGATGTATTTGCAATCAAAATCGTACGTTCCATAAGAGGTTTACCTGATTTGGGATCAATCAGTTTTGGAAAGTCTTCCAAAACCTCTGTTATCTCATTTCCACGCTCACCACAGCCAATGTACACAATAATATCCGCATCGCTCCATTTTGCTAACTGATGCTGGGTCATAGTTTTACCAGTACCAAATCCCCCTGGGATAGAAGCTGTTCCACCTTTTGCAATAGGAAAAAGCGTATCGATAACTCTTTGTCCTGTTATAAGAGGGGTATCCAATCTTCTTCTTACTTTGAAAGGTCTAGCCATTCTAACGGGCCATCGTTGAATGAGGTCCATTTCTATTAAATCATCTTGTTCTGTTCTTACCTTTACAATAATATCATGTACTTTGTACTTTCCGTGCTCTACAGCGTATTCTACTGTCCCTGATATATCTGGGTGAACCATAACTTTATGCACAATTAAATCTGTTTCTTTAATTTCGGCAATAACATCCCCGCCTGTTACCCTATCACCAGGCTTAACAATGACCTCAACAACCCATTCTTTCTCCGTATTAAGGGACTCTATATCTAAACCTTTACCAATAAAAGGTCCTGACAATTCTTCCATTTTCTTAAGTGGTCGTTGGATACCATCAAAAACCCCACCAATGATACCAGGGCCTAACTGTAGGGATAAGGGTTCACCTGTGGCCTGTACAGGCTCGCCAACTTTAATACCTGTTGTGGATTCATAGACCTGTACGATGACATCTTCGTTTTCAATATGAATAACTTCACCAATTAATCTTTCCTTACCAATATAGACCATTTCCAGTATTTTGAACTGACTGCTACCCCGAACAGTAACAACAGGTCCGTTCACGCCTACTACTCTATCGTCCTTATTCAAATATGTCACCTTCTTTACTCAATCTCTAGTTTGCAGTGATGCAAAAATGATTCCTTCTGCCCATATAGCTTCGTATAGAATGAATTATCCAAAAAGATATTCTTGGATTGATTAAAAAGCTTGTAACCACCAATCATCTTTTCGTGTTTATCTTCAACAACGATGTCGTGATTGAATGTCTTTTCAAGAGCATGTACATGCACTTTGTCTGTATAAGCGATATAAATCTTAAGATTTCCATCACCTATCTCTTGAATTCCTTTTTCAATCAACTGACACAGTTCGCTGTAATATGATTCATTTTTTGTATGGGCTATAAGGTCTTTTTCAGCATCTGCAAATATCTCTTTAATCATATCGTTTCTAGCTTTTAAAATTTCTCTTTTACTGGTCATTATGGCTCTTGATAAAATTTCATTTTTTTCTTGATGAATACTTTTCAAGCCATTTTGAATAATTTCATAGGCTTCTGATAAGTATTTCAATTCTTTTTCCTCATATATCGCTTCAAGCTCTTTTTCTGTTTGCTCCATGACCTTATTTCTCTGCTTGTTTACATCATTCATGATATCATGAGCAAATTTATCGATTTTCTCATCAACAATTCTCATCATTAACCTTCTTCCGCATGCGTTATATTCTTAATCCAATAGCCTCTCTTACGTATTTTGTAATGGAATCCGGTGTTCTTCCCGTTCCATGCCTGTCTGGAATCTCAACCACTAGAGGTGTATGATAGTTTAACTTAATGTTCTTAATGTCGTCTGCTATGAGCTTCCCTAACTTTTCTGTAATGAGGATAATACCTATATCCTTGTCTTTTAGAGCTGTATCAAGTGCAGCACGTACTTCTTCTCTCTCGTGAACAACAACGCCTTTCACACCTGCAAGGCGCATACCTGTTTTGGTATCTACATTATCACTGATTAGAAACATTTTCATGCAATCATGCCCCTTCTATTATCCTAGAATTAAGATTGAAATAATAAGTCCATAGATGGCAATACCTTCTGCAAGACCAACAAAGATTACCGTCTTACCGAGTAATTTTGAGTCTTCACTAATAGCTCCAATAGCTGCTGAGCCTGATACAGCAACGGCAATTCCTGAACCAATGGCTGCAAGTCCAGTTGACAGGGCTGCTGCAATATACCTAAGACCTTCTCCACTAGCTGCTACAGCTTCTGCTGGCGCTGCTGCTAGAGCTGTTGTTCCACCTGTTAATAAGATGACGGTTGATACAATTAATACACCAAAAAAACTTAATATATTGACGCCAAGTATGGTTCTAACGCTACTGCCTGATATGCCTTTCTTAATGGCATAAACGCCAGTTCCTATTGTTACTCCCACTAATAGTAATACTAAAATCATAACGATATCCATGCTTCGTTTCCTCCTTGTTTACTCGTCATTCTCTGACGCGCTGTTCTTTTATTTATATTAATCATGCGTTAAGCTTACGCTTCCTAACAAATGTCATATTAATCTTGTGTAACGTAAAACGCCAATACGTTCATCAACCATTACGTGATGATTGTTTCATTCATTCCTCCATCCACCCACGTTATGTAATCGTTTTTACGTTACTTGTTTATCTTGTATCTTAAATGGTTTAAAGGTTTTTCCATCACCACTAAAGAATCGACTAAATAATTCATAGTATTCCAGTCTTAATCCCTGAATAGCAACAATCAAACCCTCTAAACAGATAATCAAGATGTTACCTAAAATCATAACGATGATGCTGCCTGCTCCACCAACCATCTTAGCCATCATATGAAAAGCTAAGAAAAAACCAACATGGTTAAGCGCAAATGCACCAACCCGGATAAAGGATATGGTATTACTGAGAAAAGCTAATAACGTCTCGATGAGCTCAAAAAATGCTTCAATAAAGAATCCGCCTCTATCTTCAGGTAATACCTGTTTTCTTTTTTCAATCAGATGACCTAATGGGTGTGCTAAAAAAATCAAAAGTAATGGTAGAATGATTAATACGATAATCTGCCATGAAGCGATTTCAAAATCACTTCTTAATACCTTTGAAAGCACAAGGTAGATCACTGAAAGATAAAAAACCAGCCCTGCAAGACCATTACGGTCAAATACCAGTTTACCAATTTTTTTCCTACGACCTGCATTCCATATACCTAATAGTATGGCTAGAATAATCAATAGGGTACCAAAGCCTACAGCTATGATTAAACTGGTCTGTTTATTATGCATAGGACTGAACATGGGTATGAAGGACAAATACTCTCTAAGGATTTCTTCATTACCAAAGACAGAGCCATAAAATATACCAAAAATAGCGGATACAAAACCTGCATATACGGCAATCTTCCCTATACTGTTACCGGACTTTTTATAGAATAAATACCCAAGGGAAGCAATCACCAATCCTTGTCCAAGATCCCCAAACATCATACCAAACATCAGTAAATAGGTGATGGCAACAAAAGGTGTAGGATCAATTTCATTGTAGGATGGTGTACCATACATATGCACTAAGGCTTCAAAGGGTTGGAATATGGGATTATTCTTAAGCTTTGTCGGTGGTTTTGTTTTCTTAATGGCATCATCCTCTTCGACAATGCATGTAATATCCTTATCCTCTTTAATGGTCTTAAGGAACGATTTTAACTGACTTTTTGGAATCCATCCTGTCAGGTAAAAAGCATCTTTGGAATGAACCACATGCCGTCTGACTTCAAAGACCTGGTCTAATTGATTAATGGTGTTGTATATGTCCACAATTTTATAGTAATTTTCATTGTAGAACTCTTCAATCTGACCTTCTATCATCTCTTTTTCACATTCTAATTCTACAATGGCTTCATCAATATGCTTTAACGCTTCACTTGGATGTCCTTTTACTTCATCAGAGATACGAATCCTCTCAAAATACAGGGATGCAAATAAGCTATCAATGCTCTTTTGTACAAGACCTGGCATGAAGTAGAGTAAAAACACATGATCATCTTCTTCAAAGACTTTAAAAACCACTACATCTAAGTCTTCCACATAGTGTACCAGTCTTTCATAACCCTCTTTTGGCATTTTTCCAAAACGGAATTTCATAAACTCAAAACTAAAAAGTCTATCAATCTCAATATCCACATTCTGTATGGGTATAATCTGTTTCTTTATTCTTTGTTTCAGCTTAATTCTTTCATCTAAAATTTCATATTTTTTCTTAAGCTCTGTCACCTCATTGCTTAGATCTTCAATGATGGGTAGAGCATCTAATGCACAATTGATTTGCTGATCGTTAAGGTTCACCGGGGTTAACTTTATATTCAGATCTGTTGATAATTGAGTCAATTTTTTTCTAATATTTTCATATGGATTCGTTGTGGAAAATGGCGATAAGCCTTTCACAGAATCCAGTATAGTAATGGCATTTACCAGCTCTACGTCATAAGGCAAAACATTTTTTATGACAAAGTAATCCAGTGCTTTGATGGGGCCAGCTACATTGATGAAAAACATTTTTTCTATTGACATGTCATGCCTCCTCCCTATTTTCCATATCCTATTAAGAATTTCTTGATTTTACTCTGTTCAACGGCATACCGAATACCCTCAATGATTGTGGTAATATTCATGATTTCTACCTCTTTTGCAAACATAAAGCCCATAATAGGTGCTATAGAGAAGGGATACATACCTATATTTTTATCATGGGTATCAAGGATATATTCATAAAACTCTTTTTCCCAATAATGCTCATCGGATGATAAGATATCATTATAGGATGTCTTTTTTAGAATCTGAAGAATGTCATCCACGTCATTTGCATTAATCAGCTTTTTCAAATCTTCTTTTGACAATTTATAGCGAAAGGGTATATGATACCGATACAAAATTTCTTTGGAGATATGATAATAATGCTTGCCACGATAGACCCACATAATGTTTTTAAGGTCTGCTTCTAAGCCCACAATGTGGGTAGCTATTTTTTTATCTGTGCCACTAACCAATTCCAGCTGAGTTAATAACTTTTTATAATAGTACATATCCAGTGTCATTTCTGCGGCAAACAGGTCAATTCTTTGCTTATCAATAACTAAAGGCTTCAAAATGGGATAGAAGTTGGTACCTTCCAATCCGTTAACAAAAGATTCTATATTTTTTGCTTGCAATAATTTATCAAAATTTATGACACTATATTTATTGATAAAGAATAAGGATTTGTCTATCTGTTCTAAGTTACCACCCATCTGTAGGGTTCTTAACATTTTTTTTAAATCTTCTATTTCCTGCCTTCGATAAATATATCGAAAAACAGATTTATCAGTTCCTTTTAAATAACGACTAATTTTTAAAGCTTCTTTTATCTTGGATTGAGCCAACAAATTTTCCACTTGTCCTCTATGAATATTGCCATCGTGCAGTCCTTGCAACGCATCATTATAATACGTATAGTTTTTTAGATACAAAGCCACTTCACCAACACTACGGCGTAAGAGGAGTTGCTCATAGTCATCTTTTTTTAGCATCTTACCTTTCATGGCTCGTACCTTCGTTGAAAGATGGCTATATTTGAACGTTGATAGCATGGACTCACCTCTCTAATACTGTATTAACCAGTTCGTCTTTCCATTGCTTTCTGTGTGCATGAACTAACGCTTTCATCTGTTCAAGCTGTTCACGTGTTTCAGCTTGATGCGATTCCGCTTTTGCTCTTGCCTCATTCAATTCTCTTTCTCTTAATTGTTTCACCTTACGATTAGCATCATGCAGGATTTTTTCTTTTAGTGCTTCTGCTCGCGATAACATATCCTGCTGTTTCTGCTGTTTTTCTTTGTCGGTTGCATCGAGTACTTCTCTGGCTTTATTCTCAATGGATATGATTTTATTAATAATAGCCTCCAACTTTTTGCACCTCTTTTCCTGCTCTTTGAATGCTTATAGAAGCATTTCTGTGTACAAAATTCACGTTCCATTTATACCTGCTTTATGGCCTCAACTTAAAGGCCTAATTTTTACCCTAATTTATATCATACCAAAAATCTGCATGAATCTCAACTTTTCTCTAACCAATTACCATAAATTTTACTTTAAAAAAAGAAACATGAGATACTCCTTAACCCTCTATATTACTAGTCATTGGTACTTTTATCTTCTGCGTTGATACTTTTTTTAATCTCTTTTGCATAGGCTTCTAATTCTTCATCTTTTTCATAGGGCATTACTTCTTGACCTCTCCCATCAAAGATTGCATCAGCAATGGTGTTTAAAATACTGGCCTTTTGTATGGCAATACCTCTTTTTAAATCCGCCATGATAACAAGGGTATCTTCCGATTCAATGTCAAACATACCCCTTATCTCTTTTGGTATCACTATTTGTCCTTTTTTTCCTACCTTGACGGTACTCATGTATTGATCTTGATTTTTACTCATAGTTCCTCCCACTCAAAAATATTATTTGTATGATTAGTATAACAAGTAATACTAATCATACATTGTTTTGCTTCATCTGTCAATCTTATTCCATACATCTTCCTTACTTAATTCCTTTAATACACGATAGGCATTATGCCCATTGTTTTCATCAAATTGACAGATTGAAGCATACCCACAGTATTTACATGCCTCTTCTTTATGGGTCTTATAGGGTTCTATACCAACATTACCATCCATGATCATACGACCTATTTCTTCTGTTTTCTGTCTTGTATAGGATTTAAGTTTTTCAAATTGATCTATAGAGGCTACAGAAGACCTTTTGGATAGTGTTCCTTTCTTGGTGACTTGCACGGGAATAATGTTCGAATAACCGTCAATATCCTGATCCATTTTTTCAATAATTTGCAGGTCATTTAAAACCAGTCCATTCATCTTAAGACTTTTTAAAATATGGGCTTCTAACATATCCATACTCAACTCACCATCTGCTTTAATAATCGGGTCATCAATGTGATAGTAGAACACCCCAGCGGGTATAACCTGTTTGGTGGTTTTTTGGTGTTCAAGTTCTGTTACGGCATTGAGATACACCAGTAACTGTAATTGTAACCCATAATATAATGCCGTTATATCAAATTTCTTGTTGCCAGATTTATAATCAATCACCTTCACATAAACGGTATCATCATCCTCATATTTATCCACTCGGTCAATGCGTCCTTTTAATTTCATGGTGCGCTCATCATCAAAATCAATTTTTAAGGTAGCAAGCTCTGCCTTGTCCGCACTAAAGGCAACTTCATAATCTGTGGGTTCAAATTCACCTTTACGTATATGATATTGCAGTGCCCAGATGGCACGTTTGGTAATACGTGTGAGTCGCCTTATGAGATATGTATTGCGACTGGTACTATAAAAAATACTGTTGGCATATTTCTCTGCCACTTCATAAACGGTTTCTTCTACCAATTGATCACGGATACCATCTTCCAGCTGTCCCCATTCTAACTGTCTGTTATGCACCTTCTTAGAGAATACATCGATAGAGCGGTGAAAGAGTATACCTATATCCGGCATGGATATTTCTCTGACACGCCTTTCCTCCACTTCCAAACCATAGTCTAGAAAATGAGCAAAGGGGCATTTTGCAAAAGCTTCAAGTCTTGAAACGCTATTAATTAAAATATCTGAATAGATGCTTCTCACCAATTCTTCTGGGAGGGGGTCTTCTGCATTCAGATGATAGAGACTTCTCACTGCTGCATGAACCGATGTCTGCCACTTTTCATGACGATAAAACCAACTATAGATATCTTTCCAGTAATCATTCAGACCATAGGTTTCATAGTCTCTTAGTTTTTCCAATAACTTTTTGAAGGTTGGTTTTTGAGGCATCATCAAGGCTTCTTCTTTTAGTGTTTCAATATCCACCATCTTAAGGTGACGGAATATTTTCCGAACACGACTAATCAGTATGGATGGCCGCATGGATTTACCTTCCATATCGGTTCTTGCAAAGCTTAGATACAGTTTTTCACTGGGCTTTGTTAGGCCCATATAAATGAGAAATTGCTCTTCAAAGGCTTTTTTTCTTCCTGTAGGTGCCAATTCAACACCGTTTTTTTGGAGTTCATCTTTATCTGTATCTGATAAAATATTGGCTTTTATAGATGTCTTGGGTATTTTACCTTCATTTAAACCTAAAATAAACAATGCTTTGACTTCATGCATTCTGGAACGTTCAAAGTCGCCAACAACGACTTGGTCAAGCCCTGGGGGAACCAATCCCATTTCACACTGGGACAAGCCAGACTCTAAAATGGTGGCATATTCTTGTAAAACCATGACTTCATCACCAAGTATGTCCACAATGTTATCAAGTAATGTCATAACAACTTTATAGATGCTTTGGTATTCCTTTTCTAACAGTAATTCTTTCTGTTCTTTAAACGTACGGCTTAGCTCAAGCATCTGTTGTTCAATGTGTAACCCTGTCAGTAAATGGTATAAAGCCTCGGTTATGGTTCTAACATCTGATTTTCCTTTGACTGCGTCATGAAAAACAGCTAAAGGCTTCATTATTTTTTCTCTTGCATCATTTATTCTTTGTAATTGCATGGTGGCGTATTCATCATTATCACCATCCATTTTAAAAGGATATTCAAAAGGATTCTCCCATTTTTTACGTCCTTTGATACCGTATGCTAACACATAGTTCTCTAAGATATCCAGATCATTTAGAGGGATGTTTACCAACTGAGTTTTTGCATAGCGAAAGATGGTTTCATAGGTATAACCCCTATAGATGATTTCCAAGGCAGAGCGTATGAGTTCAACCATGGGATGGGTCATGATATCTTTCTTCTTATCAATAAAAAATGGAATATCATAGGTCATAAAACTCTTTCCTATAACTTTCTCATAACCTTCAAGGTCCCCAGTTACCACACCAATATCACGAAAGCGATAGCCTTCATCACGAACCAATGCCGTGATGCAACTGGATATATGAGCCACTTCCTTTCTGATATGGGGAGCAGAGTAGAGATAGATGCCTTCAACATCCTGTGTATAGATCTTATAAGGGTACCGAAATATGTTTTTTTCTAAATGAGCAAGGGACATATGATTAAACCGATGGGGTATCCCTTTGTTTAAGAAAATATTGTCTTTGACCTTAACTTTTTCTTGCTCAGCTATCTTCATTAATTTATTATATGTTTTCTTACTTTCGTAAAAGAGTTCTGATTCATCACTAAGGTCATCCATATTCTGTATTTGATCCACAGTCAAGGTCATATACGTATCCTTGACCTTTTTAAGCATTTCATGCAATACTTTATATTGTATGGGTGTAAAACCATAAAATCCATCAATCCAAAGGGTTGCATTGGCTAATAGCTTGGACTCGCCAACCGATGCACTAAGGATATCTAAGGATTCCTCTGTGGTCATGTATTTTTCCTTGATATAAGCCTTAAATCCTTCGTATACCACCTGTAAATCACTTAACTTACTATGTAATAGGGGTCGTTCTTCCACTACCTCTAGAGACTTATTAAGGGTCTCTGGCGAGATATCGTATTGATACAATTCCGTAATTAAAGATTTTAATTCTTTTACGAACCCTGCTTTTTCACAGTTCTTATCAAAATAGGTTAATTGCTCTTTATGGTTTTCAATGACTTTACGTATAACCATTCCGATGCCTGTCTTCCCAAGCAAAACACCATGTCCACCACCTAGTTCATCCATAATACGATAAGCTAACCGCTGAAAGCTAAGGACTTCAATATGCATAATCCCAGATGCTGGATGAAGTTGTACGATATCTTTCTGTGTCTCAAGGGTGAACTGCTCCGGCACAATCATGATCAATGTCTTGCTTGTATCTTGCTTAGATGCCTCAATAATTTGATCATAACAGAACTTTGTTTTACCTGAACCAGAACATCCAAATATAAATTGTAACGACATGGTCTTTCCTCCTGTTTTTACTTGCTTCCATAATATTATTTTATCAAATTTTGGATCATATGTTAAGGGTGAAAAACCATATAGAGTCAGAATCGCCAAGGTTTACAATTCATCGTAGAAGGAATTAGTGTTAGACATTTTATTTGTTTCCCTATATAATTCCTTATATAGAAATTCAGGAGGAACAGGTATATGATATCCACAACAACAGCAAAAATCATCCATATTTTACCTAAGAGACTTGTCACATGCATCTCTAAAAAAGTGATTGATAACTATCTAAAAAAATATGCCACTATACACGTAGCAGGAAGTGAAAACCTCGAGCATATAAAAACACCAACGATCTTTATCTGTAACCACTTGAGTAATGCTGATGGATTAGTTCTAGACAAGACTTTAAAAGCAATAGACCCGACATTTGTAACCGGTGTAAAGTTGTCAAATAATGCCGTTACAAGCATAGGTGTCCATATGGTAAAGACCACAAACATCATACCCAATACTGCTGATAATAATGGCCTTAAAAAAATTATTAAACTTGTTAAACAGGGGGAAAGTTTACTAATTTTCCCAGAAGGAACTAGAAGTAGAGTGGGGCGTTTAATAGAAGCCAAGAAGGGGATTATCCTTATCGCAAGAATGACAGGAGCACCTATTATACCTATTGGCTTATATGGAACAGAAAACCTGCTGCCTATACATAAAGAAGGCAATATGAGCGCAGAAACCTTTTATCACGCAGATGTGCATATTAACATTGGAAAACAATTTGAATTTCCTAAACGAAGTAAAGAGCAAAGTAAAAAAGAATATGAAGATGATGCCACAACGTATATGATGAAGAAAATAGCGGAATTGTTACCTGAGCATTATCGAGGTGTCTATAAGTAACACAGAAGATTTAACCAATCAAGCATTACTATTTATTATCATATAACGATTTAACCAGTATAAACTATTGAATACATCTATTAATACTTCACTATACAAGTTCAATCAAAAACTCCATTTTCATCTTTTCTACTACGGTATCAAATACTTTTTCTTAATGTACTTCAACAAGGTAACTGCATTAGTTTACCACGAAGCTCATGTATCCATTCTACTTTTACAAACATTTTAATTTGCTCATTACTTAATATTAATTAACTGGATACTGTTACTTTTTTTGAGAAAAGACCAATAGGATACTACGTAATGGACAGAATAATAGGATTACACAATATCAAGGTAATATAAGAGCAAGCATCATCGTAACCAGTTCTAAAGCCATGCATAACATATATTATATAACTAAAGTAATTGTTGGAGGTATAGATGTATAATAATTGTGTATCACCACAATATTTTAATAGAGTTTGTCCTGAATTTCCTTTATTGCATCTTAAAAAGATTGAAACGATTCATGTAAATGGTGCAAATAACTTTAGAATATCTGTGAAAATTACAGGAAATCCAAAAGGAATACCTATCGTATTTATTCATGGTTTTAGTGAATCATGGCTTCTATGGAATTTCCAGCTTAATAGCCCTATGTTATTGAAAAAACATCGACTCATAGCTATTGATATGCGTGGTCAAGGTGAATCACAACCAAAATCGCTGGATCTTAATAACTATAAACAAGGTTCATTATATGCTCAAGATATTAATGCCGTATTTAAAGAATTAGATATCATGAATGCTATTGTTGTTGCCCATTCCTTAGGAGGTACCTGGTTTTCAGATTACCTTTTAGCGTTTGGTACAACACGCATTAGAGGAGTTCTGTTTGTGGCATCACCAATAGATGTCAACACACCTATGGCTAACGCTCTCTTTACTGAACAGCTTTTAGATGTGATTCCATTTGTAACAGACCCATGTCTACAAACAACAGCAATAGGCCTTGGCAGGTTCATTTCCTTATTGTTTAATTGCAGAATAACAAAAAATAATTTAGAGGAGCTCCTATCGTATATCTCCCTTGTCCCATCTCAAATTAGAGAGAATCTCCTTTTACACGAACCTCTAAGTGCAAAAGATGTGTTACCATATATAGACGTACCGGTCTTAGTTATGCATAGCTATAAAGACAGGGTAATAAACTTTCAAGCATCGGTAAGAGTTAATAAGCTAGCCCCCAAATCAAAGCTTATTCTTTTTAGGGAAATTGGTCATAGTATTTTTGCAGAAATGCCAAAGACGTTCAATAGGATTCTATGTCAATTTGCTATTAGACCTGATATTGATAAAAAACATCTGGTATAACTAAATATATAACAAGAGTCAGTTGAAGATTTATTTAAAAGCTAACTATGGATTAGGTTTCTATTTCCAAATCTAATATTTTGCATATTTAATTTGGTAGTATTATTTTAATAAATCAGATATTCCACGATTTAATATGATGTGAATTAAAATTACTCTAAGTAAATGTTATTACACTTTTAACTTGAACTAGCATTATTCTAATTGAAGTAATTTGTTAATATCAGTAAGTCGTTTCCTATCATACTCTAATTTACTATCAATGGGTGCATCTTTAATGCGTAGTACGCACCCCTTTTCTAGATTATCCAGATATATATCCATTTCATGAAGCTTATACATTGGTAATTTTTGCTTTAGCGTTTCATCAAAATAATTCATCCAATGAACTGAGGTTGGTAATCCATTATTCCAATGTTTATAGTCATACTTCTTAACGGTTTCGGTATTAGAAATACAACCCCAATATGGCTTAAAACTCATGCAACACGCTTTAAACATCTCCTCAACTTTAACATTAAATGCTTTAGTGAAATTGATACATTGTGGAAAACGAACGACCAAAGAATTAATAAAATCTTCATTTGATACACCGACCATCATACTAATGTAAGCCGATTCCTTTGTAATCTTTGAAGTAAAAAAACTAATACGTCTACCTAAATCTTCAAAAATAATACCATTTTCTTGATTAACACCCTTTTCCAGTAATCTAATGAGATGATCTCTGGTTCCATCAAATTCTTTAGCTAGTTTTTTACTTTTTGCTGGAATATATCGAGGTATAAATTGCTGATCAAATGCTGCTAAAATATTTAACAATCCGTAAGCCTTATCAATGGTATGTTTAAATTCTTCTTTTTGGGCATGAGCCCATAATATCATATTATAAAACATTTTACCTCCTTTTATTTTAGACAAATCTTTAACATAAAATTATATTACAAGTATTATAATACATTTGAGATAGACACAAGCACTCATTTATACATTTTTATGAACGCTCATTTCTTCTATGCTGACACTCCATTGCCTAGTATTGTTTTTATTGATAAATTGAACTTCGTTATTGGATAACCATGTCAATTTTCCCAAGTGTTTAACATATGCGTACTCATGAGGGGATTCCTTTAGAATTAATTGGGCTCTAACTATATCCCCTTGTTTATTTTGAATTATAATGTATATTTTAATGTCTTTTACCTCATGTTCTAAATACACTTTTGCAGCATACATTTTATTTGGACTCTTAATCTTCTTTCCCCATGTCCAATAATTATTATAATTTAAATCTATAATCTTTTTGTATACTTCCTCAAATGGAGTAATATCCCACTCTTTTTCATGTGCTATCTTGGCTATAGCATTTTTAATCACATTCAACGTGAATGGTTTTTTCTCTTTATCATCATATGAAAAAAAACTAGTATAATCAACTTTTTGCTCAATAATGTAAATGCCACTTGAATTGATAACATTATTTTGAGTCACTTTATCGACACATCTTACAAGAATTTTTTTACATTCTTTAGTTTTATATTTACCAAGCAATCTTAGAAACATGGATACGATACAATTCGTTTCTAAAGTAAAACGTCGTTTTATATTCCACTTCCAATTTCGATCATAATCAATACGTAGCGCTTCTTCATAAGAACAATTGTTTGTATTAGAAATTTCTATAATAACTTCCGATTGCTCCTTATATGGAACATCTAACTGCAAATCCCTAAGGTACATATCACGCCACTCCTTGTATAATCTTTAATAATAAGTACTAGATGAATAATTATTATTATTAGTAAGTAAGTTATCTTAAGCCCATGATTACTTATTTTTCAGAAAAACCTAAGTTTTACTAAGATTCTACCTGTACCTTCCAATGCATCGTATTATATTTATTAACTAACTGGACTTCATTATTTGATAACCATTTCAACTTCCCTAAGTGTAAAATATAGATATAATCATCTGGCATTTCAGAGATAATTAATTGTCTTTTAATGATGTCACCAAGCTTATTTCTTATGATAATGTATATTTTAATGTCTTTTATTTCATGTTCTAGATATACTTCAGCCGTAAATAATCGATTAGGGCTGTTAAGTTTCTTTTTCCACGTCCAATGATTAGTATATTCTAATTCAATAATCCTTTTATACACCTGTTCAAATGGCGATATATCCCAGTTTTTATCTCTGGCTATTTTGCTAATTGCTTCTTTTATAACGTCTAAGGTGAATTGTTTTTTCTCAAGATCATTTTTTGAGAAGAATGCATTATAGTCAACAATCTGTTCAATTAAACATATACCCATGGTTGTACCACCTATACCTTTTAAAGATTTTACACAATGGACAACTATTTTTATAGTATCTTCATTTTTATATTTACCAAGAAGCCTTAAAAACATTAATACAATACAATTCGTTTCTAGAAAAAAACGTTTAGCAATAACCCCCTTCCAGTTACGGTCGGAATCCATTCTTAGAGCTTGCTCATACGTGCAATTATACTCACTCATGTACTTATTAATGATATCTAATCTTTCATTAGATGGATATGGAACATGTAAGTGCATTTCTCTAAGATACATATTAATCCCCTTCCTACATTATGTTGCTATTTACGGCTGATAATGGAAATCCTAAAAATGTCTGTAAAATGACGGAGATAATACGCTATCATTGTCTCCCTAGCACCTACAGATAATCTTATTAATAGAATAATGTAACAAAATTAGTTTACCGCTAATTTCATGTATCCATTCTACTTTCATAAATATTTAATATATCTCTAGACTTACCTAATGGATTGCTTAGGGAGCGAAGAATATAATATTGCATCACTATAATCGAGGAATTTAAGACAATAATCTAGCCGTTAAAACAGGAGCAAAAGGGATATATCCCTCTGCTCCTTCAATTTTGATACCACTTATTTTGGTTTGAAAAACAACTATGTTGTTTTGATACTATCTTTTTCGTGAATAACTTTTTTATCTTGAGCTCAATAATGACAAGATTTTATGTCTATTTTTTCTTGGAATTACATCTCTTATATTCTTACCTTCCATATCTTCTACATTAATGTTTGCGCCATTATTTATTAGTAGTTTTACTACTTCCATATTTCCAAGAGCGACAGCATGATATAAAGGCGTTTTTCCTTCATCATCCAAACTTTCTATATTCGCTTTATTCTCTAACAACAACCTAATCACATCTAGGTGGTTATAACAGGAAGCAATGGTTAATGGCGTACAGCAATAATCATCCATTGGGTCAATTTGTATATCATGACTAATGAGATACTCAACTATTTCAATATACCCTTCACTTGCAGCAATATATAGAGGCGTTGCACCATTTTCATCTTTTCTTTCTAAGTCTCCTCCCGCTTTAAACAATAATTTAATTAAATCCAAATGTCGTTCTTGAGTAGCCCAATGAATTGGGGTGTAGCCTCCATAGTCGTGTTTGTTAACGTCTAAACCTTTTTCTATTAATAATTCTGCTATTTTATATCCTCCTGTAGCTGCAGCTGCGTGAAGAGGTGTATAATTACACCTATCTAAACTTAAATCACAACCATTGTCGATTAATAATTGAACAATTCCAAGCTGCCCATTTGTACAAGCTATCTCAAGGGGAAAGAAACCATCTTTATCTCTTTTGCTTATATCTGCACCTTTTTCTACTAACAGCTCTGCTAGTTGAATATATCCTTCTTGAGCAGCCCAATGTAAAAGGGTATAACCTTTTTCATCTCCTTCATTTACATTGAGGCCTGATTCTAAGTATTTTTTTACTCTGTCTATTTTTCCACTAGATATTGCATTAAAAATATCTTTTTTGTTATTCATATTTTACCTCCAATCAATAATATTAATATCTAGGATAATTGAAATGATCATGAGGATTAGGGGCTTTTGGTGTCCAATGCTTAGGTGTTTTAACGTCAGGGTGATAATGCGGACCATGATTACCATGAGGATGATGTATCGGTTCTTTTCCCTTTCCTGCTTTTTTTGCTTTTTGATAAGCATCTTTTTTTGATTTTGAATAATTTCTTTTAGCCGGAGGATTTTTACTTCTTACTTTATTACTAATAGAAGGATTTTTTCTTCTTTTTTTAATTCGTTTATTCTTAGGGCTTTTAGATTTTGAATAAATAATGCCAGATGCAATTGTAGTACCTATAGCTCCAATAGCTAATAGCGTCCAACCAGCTGGACCAATTGCAGCTAATCCCCCTATAATTGTAGTACCAATACCACTACCACCTATTGTAACTCCACCAACTAACGCAGGTACTCCAAATAATCCATCTGGATCCTTAGAATTTATAGGATTATTATCACAATAAACATATATATTATTACTTAAGATACGGTCCCTGCTCAAGAATCTACCAATAGCTGGAGAGTAATATCGATCAATCAAATAATATAATCCAGTTGTTACATCATAACGATATCCTGCATAACGATAAGGATTTAATGATGCAGCAGAACCAGATTCACTTAATATATTGCCCCAAGCATCATAAGTATATTCTGCAACGACGCTACCATTTATATCAGTGAGCTGAACAATGTCACCATGCCCGTTTAGTACAGTATAATAGGTTATGCCATCCACAGTCAAGCATAGTAATTGTCCTGTAGGACTCCAAGTATAGTGTTTTTTCAACAAACCTGCCTCATCAATTTCTGCTATTACATTATTACTATAACCATCATATAGGAAGTAAATTTCCTGTTCATTGGTATTGGCATAAACACGACGTCCAATATTATCATATTTATAAGTTGCAACTAGTGAATTATCAGATACTTTATTCACTTGAATTAACCTATCTGCCGAACTCCAAGTATAATTGTATGTACCATCTGATGTCATATTTCCATTACCATCATGACTGGTAATACTTAAACCATTAATCTTTATGAGTTGATTTGCTGCATCATAATCAAAAGTTGTAGTATTGATGATAGTACCATCTGATTGTTTTTCATCTCGTTTAGTCATATTACCACGAGGATCATACGTATAAATTATCGTATTTCCATTTGGTAGAAGCTCTGTTTTTAGCTCACCTTTAGCTGTATAAGTAAAAGTTAGTTCCTGACTGTTATGATCAGTAACTTTAGTTACATAGTCATCTGCTCGATAATCGTATTTAAAGCTTGATAATACTTGACCTGTATTGGTTTTGTTTTGAACATCAGTTAATCGTTCCATACTATCATAATCAATACGTTGATTTGTATCATTACCTGAGTGAAGAGTAGACAAATGACCATTTTCATTAAATATAAATCGATTTATTTTTTGACTAGCATCTATCAAAGTAGCTGGTTGGTTGACTTTATTATATGTTATATTTTCAGTCTTAGTAACAACTCCTACGGTCAACTTCTTTTGGGTTATATTTCCAACATTATTTATAATATAATCTATCTTACCTTTTCCGTCATCCCAACTTGACAATTGATTAAAATTATCATGGGTAGCAGTCCAAGTACGATTTTCCAAAACATCATTTATAGTCTCAACATTTCCATTTTTATCATAACTGAATTGATATCTAAGTGAGTCGTTTAAGTAAGTGTTCGATAAAAGGTTAACATCATTGTAATCATAGGAAATCTTATTCTCAGGTTTAATAATTTCTATAAGCCCTCCAGTGGGTGAATAATTATATATAGTTTTTTGATTCAAAGGATCTGTAGAAGAACTGATAAGGTCCAAATTATTATAAGTAAAAATGGTTTCATTATAAAAAGTGGTTTCACTTGGATCAGTATTCTTGATACTCCTTATATTACCATTATTATCATAATCATATATTATTTTCAAATCATTGCCCGAAGGCTTTACCCACTTAAGCTTATCAGAATTACTCCAATAATCAAATTCGATAACATTACTCAATGGATCAGTAATTGATACGATATTACCTGCTAAATCATAAGTATATGTTGATGAATTCTTAAATGAATCCGTACGCTTCTCCACCCAAGTATTGGATGTATTATAACCATATTTTGTTACATAATTGCCTTCCTGTAATCTGACATTATCAAAATATACCGTTCCATTAGCATCTCCACTCATAAGTACCGGACGAAAATAGACAGTACCCGTTGGTCCCGCATTTTCTGTAATATCAATACTGAGTCTTCTCCAGTCATGTGTGCCACCTAAAACTTCGGACTCTACTTGACCAAGATAGATTTTATTTATATCATAAAACTCCACTTTTATGTGGGCTACATCCGCTGTTAAATCCTGTGTTTTTATAAAGGCTGATAAATTGTATTTCTTTTGTGGGTTATATGAAATGTAATCAACAATACTTATACCTGACCAAGCAGGCGAATTGGAGATAGAAACTGCTTTGCTCCCATCATATACTTGTGTCGTTTCCCAAGAGCTTGTACCCCCTGGTGCTTGTACCCAATTTGTAGGCCATGTAGCTCCTCTCTCAAAACTGGAATTATCGATGAGATTATAGGGCGTATCTACAGGGTTTTTCTGTATGAGTATTGCATCGAAATAAGATTCTCCTGTACCTGTACTATTTGATGCACCTAGCTTAACCCTTATTTTACTTGTACCAGAGGGCAAGTCGGCTTGATTGATGGCTGTTGACCAACGCTGCCAGTCACTTATGTTTCCTTCTAAATTAATACGTCCAACTTCTCCTAGTAGTTGGTCTGCATTATTGTAGGTATAAACAGAAAGGACAGTCAGTTGTGTGCCTGAGGCTTGCGTGTTTTTTAGATAGCCCGATAGGACATAATCAACGTTTTCTACAGTAATGGCATCAGAGAGCATCAAGGTGTAGAATGAGTTATTACTAGTTGAAGCGTCTAATTTAAAGGACTTGTTGCCAAATTTACTATCTGTAGAAACAACACTCCATGTATCCGGTTCTCCAGTATCAAATGAATAGTTCTCTGGCAATCCTCCAACGTCATTTCCTTCAAAACTGCTGTTATCAAGCAAATTATCAGCTAAGCTTATAGGCGTTGTTGCTTCAATAACATTGTTGTACTGGTCAAATCGCTTAGCACTGCTTATGTTAGTGGTATAGGGGTCACGGGTTGTCATATTATTTTTTTTATCATCATAGGTCATATTGTAGATGTCGTTATTGACCCCTGTGTATTTAGTTAAGTTGGATGCACTATCCCATTGAAAGGTTTGTTCACCATTTTTCGGATCAGTTACCTTTTCAACATTTCCTGTGCTGGGGTTATAGGCATATTTCCATTCATAGCCTTTAGGGTCTTGCTGGGACCTCAATGCATTAGGTATGTTGGTACCGTCTACCATATCCGTATCCCAGACAAAGTTATCTGTTAGGTTTAAGCCCACTGGGTCTTGCTGGATTTTGGTGACATTCTGGTAGTCGTTAAAGGTATACATTTTTTTACGGCCTTCACCATCATAAGTAGCGGATTGTGATGTGGCATAATTAGAAGTGTATTGCATACCTATTACAAGATCTGAAGCGGTGGTACCTGTTTCTAATTGTATACCATCCCACCAGCTGCTCCCTGAACCTGAGGCGACTGTGGCACCGAATTTTATGCGTACTCTGTCTGTATTAGAAGGTAGTGCTTCTGACTTTTCATATCGGTTCCAATCAAATGTTCCTGTTGGTTCTATACGTGCAAATTCACCTAAACTGATGTCGTTTTCATCATAAGCCAGAAGTGAAATAACCGTGGTGAGGGTTCCTGAATTTTGCTGGGCTTTTAAATAACTGCTAAGTGTATAAGTTTGGGTTGCGTCAACAGGAATTGGGTCGGATAAATAGACGGTATAGAAATACGTATTTGCTGATGATGTGTTGATTTTAAATGCTTTTCCATAGGCTGAACCTGAACTTGAATCAATGGATTCTTGTCCTGTTTGACCTGTCCAAATATAGAAATAGTCTGGTATGCCATTGCCGTTAGCGTCTACTTCAAAGTTACCGTTAGTTACTGCATTAACAGGATTTATTGACGCTACTCGGTCTGTACCCGTATAGATAATGTACGTGGTATCTCCTTTTGGAGAAATGGTTGCTATGAGATTGTGGTCTTGATCATAGCGGTATTGAACAAGCTTACTATCTGGAGTTGTGACTTTTATAAGATTTCCGTTTCCATCGTAATCATAGAGCCATGTTCGATTAGCTGGATCTGTTGCAGTGGCGATACGTCCACTAAGATAGGTGAGTGTTATGGTATTATCTGCATTATCTTTTATGCCTGTGACTTGATCATTCGTGTAGACCAGCGTTAAGGTATTGTTTGCAGGATCTTTTATTTGGGTGAGTTTACTGTCTGTAAAGGTGTATTGCATTTTATCGGATGTAGTAATGGTCGCTGATGCTTGATTACCACTTAGTTGCCAATACATACCCGGTGGTGAATTGTAACTGCTATCTGTATTCTGAGAAAAGAAATGGGTGCTGCCATTGGCTTCTATTAGTTTTGCAGGTCCTTTGGCAGGTATATAAAGACGCATATCCATTACAGAATACCAGCCATAACCAAAAACACCACTGGCTGTTGAACGGCTGTTATAGGTCCGATCCAGTGTAACATCTACACCCCGCCCTGGAAAATCGATATCTCTATCTTCATAAACCAGATTACCATTGGCCATGTTGACTGAGCCATCAAAGGTCCAGTAAGACTGTTGACCTAATCCATCAATGGTATAATCAATGGTTAAGCTTGGATGGTTGGTTGGATTTAGAACATCATTACTGGCAAGAAATTCTCTACTAGCTAAGCTCTCATTACTGTATTGGAGTTGAAGGCCATAATTATCCTGTGTGCCACTATACCAATCATTGACAAGTCCTGTTATAGGTATGGTCACTTGGTGAGGACCTGCTGTATTGGTCATGGTGATTGAACCATCTATACTGCCAGTTGATGGCTTACTTTGCCATGTAACCGTATTGGCAGTCCAATCTGAAGTGACACGGTGAACCTCCAGTACAGGGGTCTGAGATGTGACATACACTTGAGTATTTAATACGTTCAAACTGGCATTGGAGATAACTGCACCACTTGGTATGGCAGGTAAATTAAACCATAATAAAGAACGACATGTACCCAGTGTAGAACCTAGTCCAACATAAAAGTGTGCCCACATGTCATAATTGGTGTTAGGATTGCTGCTTGATAACAAGGTATCCTGTGATAAAGCATCCACATCAAGGGTATTGATTGTGGGATCAAATATAATGGGATAAACACGTTCAGGGGATTGAAGCCATTCTACATCCCCAATAAGATCCATGTATATTTTTGAGCCTTTTTCTTCTCTAAATTGATAGGATACATTGGTTGACATTGCAAAATTGTCGTCTAATAAAAAAGGTTTTTCAAAAGTAAAAAGAGGTTCATGGTTACCTGGTTTTGAAAAGATGACGGAACCATCATCCTGTACAACATAAGTTAAGTCTTTTAATTTTATTTCATAAGTATATAGGGTTGGTGCATCTTTACTTTTTAAGATAAGGGTTTCTTTTAAACCATAGGGTGTAACAGCATACGTCATATCTGTAGCCGTTGTGACCTCTTCAAATGTCATCACATTATCTTGAACGCTTCCTTTAACGGATGAAGCAAATGTTGGGCGAAAGGATAAGCTGGAGCCCTCTTCTGAATAAGTGACAAAGCCATTAGCATGTTTATGCAGTGAAATATCAAATTCATTGGCTATGTTCTTGAATGCATCTTTTTCCGCCTTTAAATTAGACTGGATAGGCTGCCATTTTCCTGTTTTCTTATCCTTATAGTTAACCGGGTGTGCATAGATCTTTTCTGTAAAAGAGCCATCTGCATTAATATAGCGTTTTGATTTTCTTGTTCTAAACTGTGTTAACTCTTTTTGTGTACCATTGGATGTTGAAAATGAGACATCATCCGAAATGGTTTGGACCTTTTCTGGTATATCATAAAAAACTTGATCTGGTGACGTTTCTGCATAAGCAGTATTAGATGGAACAATAATTGAGACAAGCAAAGCAATCATGAGAACAATAGATAAAATGGTTCTTGTACTTTTGTGTTTCACAATAATTCCTCCTCTTTCATGTCATTTTCTTAACAATCAGTTTACATAAAGAATTAACCTCTTTCATTATAGTTTAAAATTTCTGATAATTATATGGTCATATGTAAGGAGATTAGATACCTATTATGCCTATGATAATACACGCGTAATGACCTATATAATTAGGACTATTGTCGAATTTAATTATATTTCTAAGAATTACACTATTTTCCAATACTACTTCATGTACATTTAGACCACAAAAAATGACACCCTACCCACCAGTAAGAGTGCCATCTACTCACATTCCTAAATATCCACTATTATTATCTTATACCCGTTACACCTTTATTCCTCTGATTCTATCTTATAAGTAAATAATTCCTTATCCCCTAATTTTTCTTTATTCATGTATTCTTCCATACCTTCCAATATGGATACCCTGTCTGCTCGACCATCGGAGATATACTTCTTCTCTGGATGCTTTTCATAATAGTCAAAAAACCACCACATATCTTGTGCTTCACCTTCAGAGCCTCTTGCTCGTGCTACATTCAATGGGCTAAACTTTGTGTGAAGGGGTGGATAATAAGGTCCACTGGCACCTTCTCGAAACCCTACTTGGTACTGATAGAGGTTGCCATCGAACTCTCCCTCTTTAATAAAAGCACGTAAAGCTTCCTTGGGTCTAGCACCAAAAGGATAGGTAATGGAATCAACGGTATAACCGGGTATGGCATTCTTTATTAACTGGTCTACTTTGCCAAGCTCAGCCATGATATCCCTTGATGTAACACCTGACTTACCTAAGTGCTTATGGGTAGCTGTATGATTGCCAAGACCATAACCGTTATCCACTAACCAATTTAAGCGTTCTTCCACGGTACCTGCCCCATCAAATATTTTACCACCGTTAATATAGAATGTGGCTTCTTTTCCAAACTCAGGATAGTCTTTAGCAAAACGCTCCATGATTTCTACAGCTGTACCTGTTTTAGGAACAAGTTCTCCATTTTCTTCAACCATGGAGAAAGTGGATTCAAGGCCATCATCAAAAGTCAGTACAATGGGCGTATACCCAGCCTCTACTGTAATATGATTATCTAGGTAATCACGCATGGAGATAGGGCGATATCCTTTTTCATACATGTATTGTAAGTCCTTTAAAAATTGTTCTTCCGTGACATGGTAAGGATAATTGTCCAAAATGCCATGATACATGATGACCATTATATGGCCTAATTCATTAGGCTTCACCACTTGATAGTCAATCTCCTTAGGCTTCGTCACTTCTTCAACCACTTGATCATCTTGTTTTTCGGTATCATTTTCTGCATCATCTTCAGGCAGCTCATCATTCGGATCTGGTTTTACATCCTGTTCTTCTGGTTGCTTATGTTCTTCCATCTGCTCCTTTTCTTGTGGCTGATTTCTTTCTTCACCACAGCCTACAACAAGTAGCACTAGGAGCATGATGCATATAGCTCCACCTAATTTTTTTATTATACCTTTATGTAACCCTGACACCATTCTTTCGCTCCTCCATCATCCATTATGTCAATGATATTATTATGTTATACCCATGTAGAAATCTTGATTATTGCACCATTCCCGTCCAGAAAATTGAAAAATATAGGATTAATTTTCCATAACCTTCATATTTTCGTCCCACTGTAAATAAAATATATTAATCGGACTATTTGTATTTAAGGAGGAAATTATGCGTTCTACAAAAATTGTCGTCCTAAAGCTTAAAGAAATAATATATACCGCATTGTTCGTGATTCTCGGCATATGTTTAATTCTTTTACTCGTTTACATGTTTTCTAATAAAAAAGAATCCAAGCCACCTACTGTCGCTACATACGTCCCTGGTCTTTACACGTCATCCATCATGTTAGAAAACAAAGCTGTTAATGTTGAAGTAGTTGTTGATAAAGATCACATTAACTCCATACGATTAACTGACTTAGACCCTGCTATTGCAACGCTTAATCCAGCACTTGTACCCACCTTACAAGAACTTGAAATCCAACTGGTTAATGATACTTCCGTTGATGACTTATCCTTTAACATCGAAACGAAGCACACATCTTCTATGCTTGTAAGTGCCATTGAATCAGCCTTAGACAAAGCCAGGCCAGATGATGCTAAGGACAAAGACTAACCATGTCTCAATCTGTTTCCATTACATAAAAAAGAAGCCCATGGATTAAATGGACCAATTTTCCCAATACTGCCCAGTTTCTTCATCAACCACAGCAGCTAGATATCGATCAACAATCTTAAATAAATCCGACTCATCTTTTAAAGTAACGATGATAGAATTAGGACCAAACTTAATTCTATCATTTTTATTTTTCTTGCCTTGAGCCTTTTTGTCTGCTACCCAAGCTCTAAACCGCTTTTCAAAATCCACTATCTGAGCTTCTTCTATTTCTTCATAACCATATAGTTCCCCTTTAACCTCTTCAATAAATTCCTCTAACTCCATTTTGAGCATGCTTATTTCTCCTTCCACTGTGTACCACTTTTATCTTTTACAAATATACCTTAGTATTGAATCAATAACGCTGGTCGTCTAAAAACTCTATCTTATATGCTAAGCTCCGTATTAGGCGGACAGATAACCTCTAAAGCCTGTTTTCTAACTCGGATATTTAATGGATAATTAGGTCCTTTTTCCCCATCTATATCCAACTCGTGAAAACGTTCTATCCCTTCTACACACTTAATGGCTATTTGATCATCTTGAAAATAGACCACGTTCCTATCGTGCAAGTGGTCACCAATCAGAATCTTACCAAATAACACAGCCATTTCGTTCAATGAACAGGCTTTGATGCCCACAAAATCCATCTTGCCATCATCAATCTGAGCGTCAAGACCTAACTTGTTAAAACCTCCTGCGCTATTTCCGTTAAGGACTAAGAATAGAAAAAAATAGTCATCCAGAAGCTGATGTGTGCTTTCTATTTGATAGCGAATCTTTCTAAAACGTGGGAGCTGTTGTACACCCTTAATATAGTACCCAAGCTTTCCAAGTGTATTTTTAAACTCAATATCCATGTTTTGGGATATATTGGCAAAAAGACCGCCACAGCAGACATTGATAAAATACTTGTCATTCACCTGACCAACATCCACCCGTCTTGTATGCATCTTAGCCATGACTTCAAAACATTCCCCATAGCGCAAAGGCATCTTTATATGGGATGCGAAATCATTAGCTGTTCCAGCAGGTATTACGCCTAATGGTAAGTAAATCCTCTGTTTCATCATGCAGTTAACGACTTGGTTAACTGACCCGTCTCCACCTGCAACAATGATGGCTTGACAATCCATTAGATTATTTCTTGTAATATATGCTTCCACATCCTCTTTACTTCGACTTCGATGGATTTTGGTTTCATAACCTGCATCCTGAAAGATCGAAATAAATAAATCCAAATATGTGGGAAAATCCCGATTACCCGACATAGGATTGTAAATTAATTGAACATATCTCATGAAACTCCCTCAAATCTTATTGGATTTTCCTTTACCCATGACTAACATCCAATAGGTTACCTATATCATACCCTATTTTCTATTTAATTATATGGGTAAATGACAAAAAGTACAACCACTATTTCATAAGAATAACCCGTTAAAAAAGGTTACCATCATATGTTTATGGCTGTACTCTATTTTATTCATCTTCTTGGTCATCAATACCATCTAAAATTTCTAAGATGGTGTATAAAAACTGATATTCTTTTCGATTTTTATCTTCTTTTAGCGTCTCATCAACACGACTGAAACGATGTAGAAATTCATTAATTTCTTTTACTTCTTCTTGGGTTAAATAAACACGCTCACTGGCAAAATGCCCTTCAAATCTTTCACCTTCCGGACATTCCCTAAGGGATTTGATGAACAGGTTCTTGGTCTCATTAAACTCCTTATCCAGAACACTTTCTATGTTATTTCTCAAATACATATTCATTTGACTATCTAATTTTTTATCACGATTACGCATGACAAAATTTTCTGCTGTAGGCTCATAATACTTAGCAAGGATACCATTAATCTCTTTAGTAAAAACAAGTACCAAAATACCATTTTTTTCTAGTTTTTTCACATGGTAATGAACCTTAGCTGGTGTTTCACCTAACGCATCAGCAACTAATTTAACTGTCAAAGGCTTATTCTGTTTATAAAAAGTCTCAAGTATGTCTAAACGATATGGGTCCATGTAGGCTTTTATCTGATCACGCTCTGTCAATTCAATAAGCTTTTTCACCCAATCACCTCATACTCATTATACACGACTAGTCCTCTAACGCAACAGTTTTTTTAGGTAAGTATAAAATATAATTAAGTAATCCACCTAATAACAAAATCAAGCTTACTCCTACGATAATGATGTATGTCTCCACAGATGTATCCAGTAAAGCCCCCATAATGATCTGACCTAAAGGAATTGAAGCCGTTATTAATGTAGAATATACGGCCATGACACGACCCATGACCTTCATATCCACTCTGGCTTGCATGACGGTACCGGTAGCGATGTTACAGATGATAATAACACTGACGATACCAAAGGATAATACAGTTAGTCCAATAAAACCCATTAGCTTAGCATGCTCTAATTGCAACATGGCAGGATGACATATAACGCCTATTAAGAATATAAATAAAGAGGATACCACAAAGGCAAAAGTATTCAAATGATAGTAAGCATGTTTTTTAATCACTTTCCCTGCCACAATGGATGCAACCACTGGCCCTATACATACCAAAGCTTCAAAGAGACCAAACTGAAAATCGGATACATATAGACGCTGCTTAAGGATAAATGGAACACCAATTGCAAACATGGGACTGATAGCAAAATTAATCAATGCGCCAACACCTAATAAAATAACTAAATCCCTCTGACCCTTCATGGCTTTTAACCCTTCATTAAAATCCTTAAAAAACTGTTTAACCGTTTTGTTAACCTTCTCCGTTTTTTCCTTGGTTAACTGAATAAAGGACTCACTGATGGCAGACAGTAAAAAACTAACGGCATTAATCATGAGGACAGGTAATAAACCAGCTAAACCAAAGACAATACCTGCCAGTAAAGGTGCAATGATCGATGTGGTATAGGTGACAAATGTATGAATAGAATTCGCATCACCTAATTCCTCTTTTTTGACAATCTGAGGAATCATGGTGCTCATGGCAGGATTAAAGAGCATGGATATAACGGATAATGTGAGAACAAGTATGTATATCTGAACAAGGGATAACCCCCCATTGAGTATCACTAAACCACCAAATCCTGCTACAATGATACCACTTGCTGCATCTAACACAACAACCATCTTCTTACGATCAAACCAATCGGCAAAAACACCCGCAAAAGGTCCAAATATTAATTTTGGAATCAATGCTACAGCTAAGACAGATGCAAACTTTGTGCCAGACCCTGTTTCATTAAGCACATACAATGAGAGAGCAAACTCTTGAAAAATTGTGCCCAGTAATGATACAAATTTTCCTAAGATAACTAATGTAAAATTTCTTTTCTTAAATAAAGTTAGATTCATATGACACGTCTCCTTTTAGCTTTACTGATAAGGTTCATTTAGAGAAAATCAACTAGCATATACAACAACCATCGGTAAAATTATTTTAACGTTAAATATATTTTAATACCATTGGTTGGATTTGTCAATAAGTTTTTTTTAACGTTAAATATTTTTAATCGAATCATATATTTGATTATCCTTTAATATGGTTTTATATAGCCTGATTAGAGGATGATTGCATGAAAGTACTTTTTTTTGAACATGATGACCGCTTTATATTTGGTCTTCCACTGGGTTTTAGAGATGCTGGTCATACAATTCTAGTCTCCGGCCCTGTTCATGAAGAAAAAATTGACCGTATCCTACATAAATTCCAACCTGATTTAGCCATGCTCCTAGGTTGGACCACGCTTCACACAGACTCGAATCTCCATGCTATACATGACTCTTGTCAGCGTTATGATGTGCCACTCATTTATTGGGCTACTGAAGACCCAACATTCACCCATAGCTTCTCATTGCCTTTGATAAAAAAAACGAAGCCTACGTATGTTTTTACAGTTGCCCCCTCAAAAGTTCCACTATATGAATCTTTAGGCATACCGGCACAGCACCTGCCCTTCGCTTATCAACCCAGCATCTGCAAGCCTGTTCCTTGCAGCTCTTGGTGTTCAAAGGATATAGCCGTTGTAGCCAATGCCTATCCCAATGTTCTTTACACAAACCCTAGGCACTATCGTCGTCAATCCCTACGTATACTCATTGAACCTTTATTAAAAAAGTCTATGACCATTGACTTTTGGGGCAAGCATTGGGATCAGATGGAACCCTTTCTAGGCATGTCCATCCCAAAAGAACATCTCCATGGCTATCTTCACTACCTTAAAGCTCCTCATGTCTATGCCTGTTCTAACATAATCATTGGCTTACAAAACTACCCAAGTGAACTGGTTACCATGCGGACTTACGAAATCCTTGGCTCAAGAGGATTCCTTATTACTTCCCACAACACAGAATTATGTCAACTATTTCAACACACACAAGACCTCATCATATCTACGTCGCCTGAAGAGACCCTTGACTATGTGGACTATTATCAGCAACACCCAGACCAACTGGACATCATAAAAAATAACGGCTATAAAGCCGTCATTAATCATTCCTACGCCCATAGAGCGCAAACCATTGTGAACGCATTGCAGAATGCAAAAATCCTACCATCCTTTATGTGAAAGTAAAAGAGGCTACGCCCGCAAAGCTGATTTGTCAATTAGGAAAGTTTCCTTAGCACATATGAGAATGCTCCTATCTCATTTTCTGAATTGAAAACTTCCTTACATAGAAATAGATGTATCTCACAACCTTCTTGGCATGGCGATACATCTTTTTTTATTGTGCGTCTTTATGGTGTATATATATTTTATACATCTGATCAATCACTTATGATAATACCATCGATACCACTTAACAAAAGCTTCAATGCCATCTTCAATGCTGGTTTCTGGCTTAAACCCAATGGCCATTTCTAAATCTTTAACATCTGAGAAGGTCTTGGTGACATCTCCAGGCTGAATAGGCACGTATTCACGTATCGCTTTCTTGGCTAATTTATTTTCCAATACATCAATAAACGTCTCCAACTGAATAGGGTGATGATTACCAATGTTGTATATCTTATAAGGTGCAAAACTGGTGCTGCAATCCCATTCATCACCCCATTCTGTATTGCCTTCAGGTATGAAGGGAATTAACCGCACAAGTGCTTCAACAATGTCATCAATATAAGTAAAATCTCTCACCATCTTGCCATGATTAAAGACTTTAATGGGTTTCTCCTCTAATATAGCTTTGGTAAACAAAAAGAGTGCCATATCCGGTCTGCCCCATGGACCATAAACCGTGAAAAAGCGGAGTCCTGTGGTTGGTATCTGATACAAATGACTGTAGGTGTGAGCCATTAACTCATTAGCCTTCTTAGTAGCCGCATACAAACTTACAGGATGGTCCACATTATGACATGTTTTAAAAGGTGTTCTTTTATTACCTCCATAAACGGAACTGGAAGATGCATAGATCAGGTGTTTCACCTGTGTATGTCGACACCCCTCCAATATATTAAGAAATCCCACGATATTGGCATCAATATACGCCCTTGGATTGATTAAACTGTAACGGACCCCTGGTTGAGCAGCTAAATGAATCACATAAGCAAATTGATGTTTATAAAAGATATCCTGAATCACTTTGTCATCTTCTATACTCTCCCTATAATACTGGAAACCCTCATACTTCTCCAATAACTCCAGTCTTGACTCTTTTAACCCTACATCATAATAATCGTTAACATGATCAATACCAACGACTTGATAGCCATCCTCTAGCAACCTTTTTGCTACATGAAATCCAATAAATCCTGCACATCCTGTGACCAATAATTCATTCACTTGGAAGCCTCCTTTTAATCGTCTGAACTGACATATCCTTTACTTTTAAAGAATGCAATATTTTGTATAACACTTTTATGCTGGGGATTTAGCTTGTGTGCTGTTTCATTAGCTAAAAAAGCCTTTTCTGTCTCCCCATTTTCGTAATAACAAACGCATAGTTGTAAATAGGGCCGCCACGTCCACGCGTCTTTATCTATGGGAAATGCATCATGACGAGGCAGTTCTAATTCTGTGGCTAACTCATACCAGAAAATGGCTTCATCCCACTTTTCTTCTTTCATCAATGTATACCCTATAAAGCAGCATTCTTCAGCTCTAGGGGCATCATACTCAAATATCTGGTAACAATACTTGCGACAAACGTCATAATCCTCTTTGTCATAATAAATCAGATAGATGTTGCGATAGGCATCAATGCACTTCTCCTTATCCTCTTGTTCCTCTTTCACATACTCCAAAAAATAATAGATGCTATCGTCATATAATTCATTTTCATAAAGTTGCATGGCAAATTCATACATTTCTTCCATGGATAATTGATTTCCCTCCTTATGAAGCTTAGGTAACGCAAGCTGCTCTACATTGGCATTGTCCATAACCTTACTTGCAGCATCTTCAATATCAACGATAAACTCATCGTATACAATGGCTTCTTGATAAGCCTTTATAGCGTGAAATCTTTCCCTAGCCTTCTCTACTTGCCCCAACCTGGAATAGATCAAACAATATAAATAATCATAATCTGTATAACCCTTTTGTTCTGGTATATGACTTAATGCTATAAGTGCCTTAGGATAGTCTTCTATTTGTATAAGACAGTAAATAAACCATCGTTTATAGATAACCTCCTCATCATTATTGACTGTTAAGCACGTAAGCTCTTTTAAGGCATCTCTATATTGTTCTGTCTTAATGTTATGATAAATAGACCTGATGAACGCGTTCTCTGATAGTGTATTTCTTCTAACTTTTGTATAACAATACCCTTTGCCAGAACCACCCTCATATCGTTTGGCTGCACAGGTCCATCTGGCTATGGTTAAATCTTTTGTTATCTCATAGAGAATTGGGACAAATATTTCACTATATGATGTGGTTTGCAGATACTGTAGAAACTTGGCATAACCTTCTGTGGTCAGAAAATCTTTACCATGGATTTGGATATCCCATACAGTCGTGTTCTGCCTAGGTTCTATCTGATATACTGCCATGTTTTTTAACGTGCTCATACAATGTTTGCTTATTTTTCTCCACCCATATTGCCCAGCTGTTTTCAATCCTCCTGCAATCAAGTTGCGTCTTATATCGTATTTTTGAAGCAGATTTATCACTGCATCAGCCATGGTTTTAGGTAAACGGTTTTTAAGAACAATGGCATTTTGACCATGGATGACATAATCCCGCATACCGATACAATCTGTGGTAATAACTGGACATCCACATGCCATGGCTTCTAATATGGGTAAGCCAAATGCTTCATAATAAGAGCCTTGTATATAGACACTGGCCCCTTGATAGATGGCAGCAATATCACGTTGACTAGGTGCAACAAAGACCTTGGAGACATCTTCTACATCGATAGTCGGTGTAACAGGTGTTATCCAGTAGAGTTTTATATGGGGCAGCTTTTCTCGAACGCGTTTATAAGCTGCAATGATATGGGGTATACCCTTAAAATCATAGCGATCATTTCCTACCATAAGCAGATAAGTTTTCTTTTTTTCTGGCAACATCTTATACTTAAAAATATGGGTATCAATACCATTACGAATAACGGTAGATTCTCGATTAAAATATTGCTTTATATACTTTGCCGCTACATGGGACACCGTTAAGATAAAATGTGCTAAATGATATTGGCTCTGTATAAATGCTTTATGGTCTTCCTCTAGTTCATGGTAAGCAAACACATGATGGTCGCCTTGCTCAAAATAGGCAACAGGTGCAATCCCTGTTTCCACACATTCGCCTATGTGGGTATAATACGTGGCAATAATCAGGTCACAGTAGGGAATACAGGTTGAGAGCTTGGTGGCAGCAGGCACACAAATATAAGCACTATTGATGGGAAACCAGGAGGGTTTCTTACCATAGGCAACAATGGTCACCTGATGACCTTTTTCAATCCATGTATTGGCTTGTTGAAAAATCATTTTGGCTGCACCGCATATAGACGTATTGCCCATCACATACACCATATGAAAGCTTGTTTTTTTGATATCGTTATGGATAAGTTTCGTTTTTTGGCTAAGCTTAGTGCCTGAGATGCGGTCATGGGTTAACACCTTTAATAATGCCTTAATCACATAACTTCCTCCTCACACTATGGCTATATTGGGCGTCATAGGGTATTATGGGTAACCAATGGATTTAAAGTAAGACTGATTATAGATAACATGCTTATCTTTTGGGTTATATGCTTGTGCAAGCTTATGGTGCCTATAGGCTTCATTCAAATCCCCTTTATCGTAATAACATAAACATAACTGTAGATGGGGCAACCATGTATAATTGCTCTCATCCATAAAACCCCAATCATCATCAGGTGGTTTTAGATTCGTGGCTAATGTCAACCAAAAAATAGCTTCCTGTATACGATTCTCTTCTTGGTAAGAGCAACCTAAACGGTAACATGCCTCACCACGAGGTGTATCATATTCCAGCGTCTTCAGTAAATAGTGGCGGCTGGTCTTATAATTTTTTAAGGCTACATAATAGTCAGCTAACTTATTGCAAGCTGCTATTTTATCCTCTATCCAACCTGTTTCCATACCTAAAAACTCGTTAAATTTTTTTATAGCATCTTCATATCTGGCATTGTCATATAGTTCTTTGGCATAATAATATGTATCTCGTGCATCAAATGGATAGCCTTCTTCTTCTTTTTGCCTATATAACCTAAGGTTGCGGTCACCAGCTTGATGGATACGCTTATGGGTGATGGCAATATCTGTATTGACCACATGGCCTTCTACTTGCAGGTATTCATGGACAAAACCATGCCATTTAAAAGCTTTTATGCGTTTTACAATCCTATGACGTCTAAACCGCAATGTGACATTCCCCTGTTCATCAGTAGCATAATGATAAAACATGGAATACGCATCTGCATCATGCATTTTTTCTTTTAAAGCTCTTAATTTTGCCCTATCAGACTCAAGAAGTACGTCGTCTGCATCTAGCCATAGAATGTAATCTTTGGTGGCTTTACTAAAACTGTAGTTACGCGCTGCTGCAAAATCATGAATCCACTTGTAAGCATAAATAGAACAATGAAATTTATCGGCAATGGCTATTGTCTTATCTGTCGAACCTGTATCAACGATAATCATTTCATCTACAATATCTGAAACAGAGGATAAACAGCGCTCTAATACATCTTCTTCATCCTTAACAATCATACATAAACTTAGTGTAGCCATGTCATACCTCCAACCGTATATGCATCATCAACACACACTTATACTTATATGTATATGCCATCAATAGGCTATAATTGACTACCCATTCACATGATGGGAGGTTTAAAAGCATAAAAAAAGGTTTCTTATACACGCTATAAGATAACCTTTTTTCATGGTTCTTTTATGCTATTAATTGTGCAATGAGTGACTTAATAACCTCATTATTTTTTATTCTTCGCTAACCATGCGTCCAATTGTTCTTGGGCTTCCTTAATGAGTTTGTCATCAGGATCATTCTTTCTTAGTTTTTCTCTAAGGATTGGCAAGTATTTATCTGGATCTAGCGTACCAGTGGTTAAGCCAGCAATGTATTCTTTTTGAATGGTCTCATTGGTGGCATCAATGGCTTTTACTTCTTCGGACGGAACATACATAAAACCTAAAGTAGGTGATGATATGGCTGCTTCATTCATAGCAATGGTTTCTTCCCATATACCTGGCTTTTGACCTTTTGTGTAATAGGCGTTGAATTGATTACCGAATTCCCATGCAATACCACTCCAATAACCACCGCCTTCTATCTTTTCAATGGTTTGATCATCAATCTTCTGATAGTGCTTACCTTCTATACCAAATGCTAACAGATTATAGAGCTCTTTGTTTGTATTGACCTGTTCAATAAGGGCCATGGCTTTTTCTGGATTTTTTGAGGTACGGCTAATCACATTCATTCCTGATAATACGGAACGTGTTTGAATAACGGGTTTCGTCATGGGTACTGCCACAATCTCATAACCATACTTGTTGGATAACTCAACTTCAACACCTGGTTTATAGGTACCTGGCCAAACACCATACTTCATGATTTTCAAATCGGATTCAACCTCTGTCACACTGGCAGCATCTTTTCGAAAATAGCCTTTTAAATACCAGTCACGCATAAATCGAAATACATTTTCAGAAAAGATATCTTCTTCACTGAATTCATTTTTAATGCTATAATCTGTGGTGTTATAAGCCAGGTATCCGCCTACATCATGAATTGGTGTATCGCCTTCTGGGTAATAGAAGGTGATCCATTCTTTGGTTAATGCAGGATACATACCCGGTTCATTGTCACGTATTGCTTCTAAATACGGCTCTAAATCTTTGGCAGTCTTTACATTTTCATAATCGAAATTATACTTATCTACTATTTTCTTGGGCATAAAAACGCCGCCCATGGATGCCATTGTCTGATAATTGATGGCACAATAGATATCACCATTAATCTTGGTTGCTTCCCAGTATTTCTCAGGAATCATCTTATAATAGTTGGGTGCATGTTCCGCTAACAAATCATCAAGGGGCAGAAAGGCACCTTTATTTACACCATCCACATATTTGTTAACCCAAGCTAAAGATGAAAAACATATATCAAATGCTTCTCCAGAAGCCATTTTAAGCTGCATTTTTTGGTCATATTCTCCCCAATCAAGTACCCGCATGTCTAGCGTTGCATTGATGGACTCTAACAGAATCTCATTGACAGCTGCTTCAACAGAAGCCTCATCTTCTTGAGGTGAACCTATGAGGTACCATATAAGTTCTACGGGTTCTTCTTTTTGGGATGAACCTGTGTCATTGTTACTACTGCCATTTGAAACATTATCGTTGTTTGCATTGGTTTTTTCCCCATTTTCATTGTTGTCCTTGGCACCACAACCTGCCAATAACACCCCAGTTAATACAATTAATAGTAACCATGACAACATGTTGTTTAATTTTCGTTTCATGCTTATCCTCCTTAATATTTATTATTATACACTAAATGTGTAATAATCATAAAGTGGCGAAATTACTCACCGTATAATAGCGCTTATTCCTTCACTGCACCTGCTGTCAGACCTTTTACAAGATATTTTTGAAAAAATGGAAAAATAAACAGCATGGGTCCAGCCGCCAAAATAACCATGGCCATCCTTAAGGTATTGTTTGGCAAGGATGTCGCATCAACATTTGCAATTTGATGTTTATTGGCATTTAAAATCGCTTGAATATTAGACATGATTTTATAAAGTAAGTATTGCAGCGTGGATAGCTTGGGGCTTTCAATAAACAAAAGACTTAGCCACCAGTTATTCCAATACCCTAATACCAGCATCAAACCAACAGTTGCTAGAGCTGGCTTAGACAGCGGAAGTATAATGCGACAGTAAATGGTATATTCAGATGCCCCATCAATTTTAGCTGATTCGATGAGTGAAGCAGGTATTTCCGACATGAATACACGCATCAAAAATATGTACCAAGGGATAATCAATGCTGGCACAAACAACGCCCATATGGTGTCCCCTAATTTAAGGTAATTGGTAACAAGAATATAGTAGGGTACAATTCCCCCATGAAACAGTACTGTGAAATAGATAAAAAAGCTTAGTTTATTTCGGTATTTAAAATCTTTTCTACTTAACGTATAAGCTGTCAGAGATGACATAAATAGGCTGATAATTGTCCCTAAAAACGTTATGGTCAAGGTCACACCATAAGCACGGAGTAATGCACGTATGTCTTGGAAAACATACTGAAAAGCATCCATACTGAAGCCTCTAGGTAACAAAGCATAACCATATTTGGCCAGCTGTAATTCATCGGATAATGACGCTGAGATAATAATAATGACAGGTAGTGTACAAGTAAGGCAGAAGGCTATAAAAGCGGCATGAATGCATACTTGACTCCATCTTTTTTTCCTCATCTTTGACCTCCTTAATAAAGTGCACTGTTTTTGTCATATTTTTTAACAAAAAAGTTCGTTGTGGTGACTAGAATTAATCCGACCAAGGCTTGATAAAGACCAACAGCTGTACCAATATGCATTTGTCCAAATTCCCGAATGGTTCTAAAGACATACGTATCAATCACATCCGTTGTTGAATACAAGGCACCCGAGTTTTTCGTTAGAAAATAAAACATACCAAAATCAGCTCTAAAAATATTGCCGATACCAATTAACGTCAGCATGATCACTGTCGGCATGAGCAAGGGAACGGTAATGTATCTAATCTGTTGTAATTTAGAAGCGCCATCAATTCTAGCGGCTTCGTAAAAATCGTGATTAATCCCCATGATTGCAGCAAAATAGATGACGGCATGATACCCGGTATGTTTCCATATACTGGTGAGCACAAGTATAACCGGCCAATGTTTCGCTTCGTTATACCACATGACTGCTTCACCACCAAAAAAGCCGATAATCCGATTCAGTATACCAAGCTCCATATCGAATAAACCTACAAATAGGTAGCTGACAACAACCCAAGATAAATAATGGGGAAAGAACATGGTGGTTTGATAGACCCTTACAAACTTAGATGACACTTCATTTAACAGAATAGCAAAAGTAACCCCAAACAATGGACCTACTATAAGAAATAATACATTCATACCGATGGTGTTGCGGGTTATCCGCCACATGATATCATTACGAAATAGAAATTTAAAATTCTCAAGCCCTACCCACTCACTACCAAAAATCCCCAAATCATAACGATAGGTTTTAAAGGCTATGATAATCCCTATCATGGGTATGTAACTGAAAATAACAATCCATAATATGGTGGGAAGGTTCATTGACAATAACTCAAGGTCTTTGAAGAATCCACTTCTTGATCGCCTTTTTTTATGTCTTATGCTCATGACATCACTCCTTGTCTTTTCTTATCTATAGCTTAGCAGTGAGGGTTTCGTGCAAGCAAGTGTACAATTGCAAGGGTTGTATACACGGGTTAAAAACAGGTGTATACAAAAGTAAAATCTGTATCATTTAGCCATTTTTAAGTAGAAAATGTAATTATTTCCACCAAGAATGGCATAAAAAAACCCACTGTTTGAACAATGGGTTTGATCTTCGTCATGACTTGTTGCTGTTTTTCATGGATTGAATATAACTGTATTCTCTTGGTGTGGTACCATATTTCTTTTTAAAGAGACGGTAGAAATAGCTTCTGTTATCAATGCCTACTTCCAACATGATCTGGTCAATGGTCAATTGTGTATTCAGCAGTAATTGAACGGCTTTTGATAAGCGTACATCATTCATGTAATCTTTAATGCTTATATGCATGGTGTCTTTAAAAACTTTACTAATGTGGTTGGATGACATATTGAGAAGGTTAGCTATATACTGGGTATATAAACCGCTGTCATTATAATTGGTGTCTATGATTTCCTTAATGGCCTCAGCCAAAAGTTTATGACGCTGTGCCACATGATTTTCTTGTTGCATAAAATAACTTTCAATGTAGTGCAAGATGCATGTTTTTGCATCGTCAATAACCTCATATTCAATGACTTTATAAATCATCTCATCGATATCCATCTTATAGGATGAAAAACTGTATTGATGAAGCTCTTGAAATGTACTGATAAAGACATTGACCAAGTATACGATATAACTCTTAATGGTTGTATAAGGATAAGACGAAATTGTATCGAAAAAAAGATTCACTTCCCTAAATAGACCTTCCTTATCCTTGGTCTTGATAAGACCACGAATACGGACTTCATCTTCATGGGTAAGAGGAGGTTGGTCTCCCTCTTTAACCTTAAGAGACTCTTCTGATGATGTTATCATAGCGCCTCTGCCTAAAATATAGCGCCTATTAGAATCCAGTAGTGCTTTTAAATAATGCTTTGTTATCAATGATTTACCTGCCCATGGCTCACTGATCGTAAAGGATATTGATAATTCTATGTGTTTTTCTATGAAAGCCTGGGCTTCAACAAGCAATGATGCCACAGTATCTTCTGTATAATCATCTGACGTATTCATTAAGATAATGGCTTGGTCATCTTTTAAGTCGATACCATCACATATGAATTGTCTGTTCAGTACTTCACTGACAACATTAATAATGGCAAACTTTAACAGATGACGGTCATGTAAGTTATTCTTCTGTTCAAATTGCTTAAAGTTATCAATACGAATGAGTATGAGACATAGCGTTTTATGCACATCCAATGGGATTTCACCGCTTACCTTATCCCATTCGCTGTCTTTAATCTGCTCACTTTGTGTGATCATTTTTTTGAGATAATAGTTATGTAAAATATTTTTCTTAGATATCGACTCTTTCTGATAGGACTTTAGTTGATTGAATGCTTCACTGTAAATCTGGTTTAACAAGAAAAATTCATCTCTTGAATGATTGGTATCCACATTGTATTTGGTGCTGAGACCTTCCAAAAGCATCTTAACAGGGTTATATATCTTGTCCGATACAAAAAAGGCAATGATAAGACCCACAATAAGAAAAACAATGGTTAACACCAGGATACTATAGCGTATGGATTGTAAAACAATTTGAAGATTATGATAGGGTTGTATCCATACCAGTGTCCAATTTTCTTCTGGTATCGGGTCATAAAAAACAAGATACTTCTTATGGTTATAAGTCTTTTCAAAACATGCTGGTGTTTCGCTTTCAACAAAAGCGTCTTGTGTTATCCCTTGATACAGTGCCAGCTGTTCGTCCGTATATTCTTGGGAAGCAATAACATGTTTCTTGTCATTGATTAAGAAAATCTTAGCATCATTAGCGTGTGATAAGTGATTAATGCGACTAATATTATTCATAATCCAATCTGATGATACATTGACAACCAAGGCAGAAGGTATACCTTCCTTCATATACGTATCATCATAGATGACATACGAAAAAACATGGAGATATTGGTCATTCTTTTCGGTTTCATTGAGATAGAACTTACGTTCTATTAACATATCCCGCTTTTCATTATCAATGGGGTAGATTAAGGATTCCATACTCAGATCGTTATAGAGCAGATGTCGAAAGGTTGAATAGGTATTCTTTGTGAATGAGTTATAGACTTGTATGGAATGAATGCTGTCGTTGACATGGACATAATTGTCCAATTTCATTTTCAAACGTATAATATCATAAATCTCGTCTTCACGCTGAAGCGTTAATAATTCCTTAACGTTATAATCTACATAGAGGGCACGAGCGGTTTTTTTAATGGATTTGAGTAACTCATTAATGTTATACTCTATCTGTTTGGACATAATCTGGGTTTTTTTGTATTCATTGGAAATGGTTCTGTCCTTTATACCCATATATACACTTATAGAAAAAAAGATAAAAATGAGGGTGGTTAACGTAATGATAAGTAAATAGACCCGTAAAAGAAATTTTTTGTTAAGAAAAAAATCCTTCATTTTGTCATCCTCCTAAGTTTATCCATGTCCAAGAATGAATAAAGATACTCTTGATGGTACATGACAAATAGGGAATTGTCAATATTCATTACGTTTCATCAAGGAAAGCATCTGAAGCCTTTTATAGGCCTAGATGCTTCTTAAAAATGTTTTGCTCATATGCACATTTCATGAATGATGCCACCCATCTGTATCATCCAAATGCTTTTCTCTAAAGACAGTAGGGTATAGGCCATATGTCTTTTTAAAAGCTCTTGAAAAATGATTGGATTCCTTAAAACCTAGCTTATAAGCAATCTCATTAATACGTATGGTTGGATCAGTCACCAGCTCTTTGGCTATCATCATCTTTCTTTCATTGACATACTTGGTAAACGATAGGCCTGCATTCTCTTTAAACATTTTACTAAAATAATGATAACTTAGATTGACCTTATTGGCTGCTTCCTGCATAGAAATCGTTCGACTCATATTTTCTTCAATGTATTGATCAATGATAGAAAGAAGACTTTTACCATTTTCTGTGTTTCTATTTTTTTTGGATATATCCTGCTGTTTTTTTAGCTGATTGGAGAGTTTTTGATCCAATTCTGATAGATACAATGGTTTTAGAAGGTAATCATTAACCCCAAGTAAAAAGGCTTTCCTTACATAGCTAAAATCATCAAATCCACTGAGCACAAATAGAATAACGTATTTGTCCATTTTTCTTATTTTTTCAGCAAGAATTAAACCACTGCCCTCAGGCATGCATATATCTGTAATGACAACGTCAGGTTTTATGTCCCTATATTTTATCATGGCTTCATTAACACTGCCTGCTACATAGGTGATATAGTTACACGGATTATTTAACCGCTTAATTTTCGAGCAGACATTTCTACAAATCAGTTCCTCATCATCTACAATTAATATTCGGATATTCCCCATCTCTATCAACCTTCCCATTCGTTCCGATTTATAGTTCAAATTATATACCAAATCATAAAAATAGACATTTACAATCCCTATGTTCTTTGTTACGATGTTTTAAAAAAGGTGATACCATGATTTTAAAACAAAATACCATTTATAGACGCATTCTAACCTACTTCATTCTTTTTATCTATTTACCTGTCACCATCATCACCTCTATACTTTTTTTTAACATCCGAGAACAGAATCGAAGGATTGCTATATCCACATCCACCGAGCTTTCTCTCCGTTACCAGACAACAGTTGAAGCCTATATTCATCAAAAATTGGATATGCTCACTTCACTTTCTTCCTATAATCCTTTAACTGTATTTCTAAATACCGTCTATAAACCAAGGCTTGATTTTGAAAACTACAATTCAACGGTTATTGCCTACTTTAAGGGATATGCAGGTATTTATTATCGAAGTTCTATACGTCTCTATGTCACCAATGAAACCATACCAGAAGGCCACTGTACCATCTACCCCATTCACTATATCAGCACCAACAAAATCATTAACGATTTTATGCATTCAAAAGATATGACTGCCATTGAACATGCCTCACGCTTCTTGGATACAGCGTCTCACGACGACTTTCTAAAAGCCAAAAATCATATCATTATGCTTCATAAACTTACCAACTATAAAAAACTTACTGCATTGGTAGTTATGCGCTTACCTGAAACAGAATTCTTTGGTATCCATGAAAGCCATAAACTTTTCCAAATAGGTTCCATCAAAATCATTAATCATTCCTCATTATCCAATGAAAACCTTCAGAAGAAAGTATTCAAGGGGCAATCAGGTGTCCTTGATAACATTGCTTATTCTAGAAGCAGCATTGACCACCTGCCCTATGACATCATCATTGTAACAGATGCAGAAACACCGTCAACGTTTATGACATTTTATCAGCTGATTATTTTCTCCATCCTGCTCATGGCCAGTTCTTTAATGCTCTATGAGATCTATAAAATGACCAATCGTATTAACAGTTGTTTATATCGCATGAATGATTCCATACAACATGATTTTAGTCAAAGACTGCCTATAAAGGGGAATGATGAGATTACAAAACTCTCTCAAAACATTAACATGCTTCTTGATGGTATTAAAAAGCTTGTTAAGCGGACTGTTGAACAGGAAACCATAGGCAAGGAAACCCAGATTTTTGCCTTACAGAACCAAATCAATCCTCACTTCATCTACAACACCCTTGAAATCTTTTCGTCTCAAATGGAGCTATATGGCCACTATGAAGAATCTGACGCTATGGGTGATTTTGCACGAATGCTGCGTTATAATCTTGCAGGTAAGGAATACTTCACTTCCGTTAAGGAAGAAACGAATCATATGAATAGCTATCTAAGCATTCAAAAAATTCGATACCCATTAATACGCTGTCATGTATTAATACCATATGATATCTATTCAGCCAAAATCATACGCTTTATCTTTCAACCCATTATTGAAAACAGTATTCAACATGGTCTTAATAGACATCATCCCGAACTTAAAATAACCATTACAGCCAGCAGGGTTAACCATGATATTCTGTTTATTGTAACAGACAATGGCTTGGGCATGGAGCCACAAAAGGTCACCACACTTAACGCTAATCTGAATGCCCCTATAAGTGGCAATAAAACCTCCAAAGGCAGTATTGGACTGGCCAACATTAACAACCGTCTACGCCTTTTCTTTGGTGAGGATTATCGTCTTGTTGTGGAAAGTAAAATAAATCAAGGAACCATCATACGTTTTAAGATCCCTATCTAAAAAACCTATGATTTAAAAAGATGTGGTGGATAATTATATGGAAATGTACTTCCAACTTTCATCTTTCTCGTTTCTAAAAGAAGGACCTACTGACTTGGTATAGTATACATAATATTTCTCATTAACTTTAATGATACTATTAGGGTCCCTTCTATGCACCCCTTCCTCAAGTCCTATACCTGAAACAGGCATATACTTGAATGTACATAACCAAGAATCATCTCGATTAGGATACTGGGATGCCCTTTTTGAAGCAGCACTTTTCTTTTTCATCCTTAATTCCTCCTCTTAATGAATGGTGTCATTAACCTTTAACCGAACCAATCATGACCCCTTTAACAAAATGTTTTTGAACAAATGGATAGAGTATCATTAATGGTATGCTGGCTATAATGATCAGTGAATATTTGAGTAAAACAGCTAAGTTTTCTTGCACTTGTAAAGAGTCAGGGTCCATGGTACTCATCATTTCAGCGGACATCTGATTCTGAATGAGAATATCCCTTAATACCAATTGTAATGGTCTTAATGCAACAGACTTTAAGTACAGCATGGCATCAAAATAAGCATTCCAATGGGCCACTGCATAATACAGACTGATGACTGCAATAATGGATTTGGACAATGGTACCACAATCTTGGTGATGAATTTGAAGTTGTCACAGCCATCAATAATGGAAGCCTCTAACAGCTCCTTAGGTATCGTCTGTTTGAAATAGGTCATGGTAATGATCACATTAAATGGATTCAACAGTTTAGGTAAAATCATAACGAGCCTTTTATCCATAAGACCTAAGTAATCAATGGTTAAGTAGTTTGGAATCAATCCAGCATTAAACAGCATGGTAAATAAAAGCATACCAATGACAAGCTTTCTACCAATGAGATCCTTTCTGGTCAAGGGGTAAGCTATCATAATGGTGGTTATGACATTTAATGTGGTGCCAACAATCATATAAAAAAAGGAATTGGCATAGCCCATCCATACAGATTTATTACTAAAGACAGCTTCATATCCTGCTAATGAGAAATCAACAGGCAATAACTTGACTCGCCCTTGTATGATAGCATCAGACGAACTGAAAGATGCACTGATGACATAGACAAGTGGATAGGCCACAATAATAAAAATCATAAACAGTATGATATAATTAACTACCGTAAACACACCATCACTATGTATTTTTTTCTTTTTATTTACGCCGTTTTTTATGGTAAGCAATAACATCATCTCCTTCACTTATTTAGAATAAACTGGATTCTGAATACTTCTGTGCAATCTTGTTAACAATCAGAATCAGTATGATACCAATAAGTGACTGAAAAAGATTGATAGCCGTCGAATAAGAATATTGGGGTACAGGGGATTCAAATGACGTTTTATAGACATATGTGGATATAACTTCTGACGCCACCGTATTGATACTATTTTGCATCAACAGTACCTTTTCAAAACCGATATTTAGAATCTGGCCCGTAGATAGAATTAACAATGTAACGGCAGTGGGCATAATGCTTGGTATATCAATATGGCGAATTCTCTGTAACTTCGTTGCACCATCCACCACAGCAGCTTCATGAAGCGATGGGTCAACCCCTGCTAGAGCGGCAATGTAAATAATGGAACCAAAGCCAATACCTTGCCAAATGCCAGACCAAACATACATGTGTGGGAATGAAGACGCATTAGCAAAAAAGTCAATGCTCTCAAAACCTAGAATCTGGATCATTTGATTCACAAACCCTCCCCTAACCTGAAAGAATTGTCTTAGCAAACCAACAATCACCACAACCGAAATAAAATAAGGAGCATAGGTTATCATCTGAATGGTTTTTTTAATCATTTTTTGCCTTGTATAGTGCAACGATAATGCTAAAATAATTGGCAGCGGAAAGCCAGCAATTAAACCATAGATACTTAAGACCAACGTGTTCTTGATGATACTTACGAAATTATAATCATTAAAAAACTTAATAAAATATTTGAAAGCAGGATCACACCATGGACTGCCAAATATGCCAAGTCTGGCCTTAAAGTCCTTGAATACAATTTGCAAACCCAACATGGGTGCAAATCTAAATACAAGCAAATACGCTACGGGTATAATGAGCAGTACATATAACTGCCAATTCTTTTTCATGGATTTTCTCCAATTTTTCATCTTGCAATTTTTCATACATACTCCTTTACGTCATCATCATTTGAGGCTATGGTTTAAAAGCTCACGTCATATCTAAAAATCTCTAGCCATAACATCGCTTTTAAACCATAGCCTCTCTATCAGGTATCTTAATTATTGATGGTATTAGTTATTTTTATCATATGCCCTTTGGAAAATGTCTATATAGGATTGAACGCCCATATTCATCAGTTCCTTTTCAAAGTTTTCCCAATCCATATGGTCACCAAGAATATAAGCCGCACTCATCTGGTCTAAGAATGCATTGATGGCTGTCGCATAAATCATCATATCCGCTGACTCTTCTTCTGAGTAAATATACTGCTTAAGAATCATATCCATTGGAGGAATATGTGGTAGGTATTTCTTTTTTGTTTCTTTATACAGCATCACTTGAATGTTTTCAGGATCATCCGTATACATGGATTCTGCAACATAAGCAGCATTACCAAGTTGTGACCATGAGAAGTTATGTTGGTTTTCTTCCAATGCATGAAGTCTTTCAAATACTGCTGGCTCACCGTTGATACCAAGTTTGGATTCATCTTGTACGTACTTCCAATCAACGTCTGGGGCACCATCAAAGTTAAAGATTGATAGTTCTTCACTATAGAGAAAGTCAGCTAAAGCCATAGCGATGTCTGGGTGTTCACATTTATCCGTAATACTAAAACCAGAAAGATAAATGCTATCTGGGGCATATTTTGTATACCGCACGCCTTGTGGACCTTGAAGAGGCTCAACAGCTACATAATCTTTCCAGCGATCACCTGTCATGTCAAGAGCAACACCTTGAAATCCTCCTGGAAAACATCCCAATATAACATCCTCTGGGTTCTCACCCATGCGTTTGAAGCCTTCTGAATCTTGAGTAAAACTTTCCGTTGAAAGGAGCCCTTCATCTACTAGTTTCCTCATATATTTGATACCTTCTTTGTAGCCATCTTGAAGATATGATGCGATAACTTTTCCATTGTCAACGTATAAGTAACTAGCACCTCCCTGACTCTGAGGGTAATAGACAAAGGCATTCATTAGGAAGTTACGAACACCTGCTGCCCAGCTTGTTTCTGTACCAGCCATTGGAATTTCATCGGGTTTACCGTTACCATTAGGATCCTGTTCCTTGAACGCCTTAAGGACTTGATAGAATTCTTCAGTGGTCGTGGGTAAATCAAGATTTAACTTATCCAACCAAGGTTTATAAATCCATACTTTTTCCAAACATTTACTATAAGTCACATCGTATATCCGAGGCAGATTATAGAGATGGCCATCTTTAGCTGTGTAGAATGCTTCAATATCCGGATACTTTTCAAGTACTGCTTTTGCCTGCTTACCATTATCTTTCATTAATTCATCCATTGGCAGCAATATGCCTTGCTCACCATAGAGATTTTGAAGGGCTTTAGTCAATTGTGACACTAAAATGATATCAGGATACGTTCCTGTCGATAAGGCTAGATTCAATTTCTGTTCTGCTTCTGGACCGTTTACCACTTCAAATTGGAGATCAATGTTGGTCTTTTCTTCAATATATTTGGTCATAGGGTTATTATCAAAATCATCAACAAAAGGCCTTGTATGTACAAAACATGTCAATGTTACCTGTTCTTCAAGTGGAAATTGAATGGTGTTCTCCCTTGATTGACTTGTTTGTGTTGATTGGGAATCCTTATCATCATCTTTGTCACTGTCTTTGACCACATTCGAATCTTCACTGGAAGTATCCTCGGTTTCATCTGCTGCGTTACCACAGCCTGTGAAACTTCCAATAACCATCATAGCAACTAATAATAGAGCTAATATACTTCTAAAATTATGCTTTTTCATCACTTATTCTCCTTAATTTTGTCATATAGAAGTCTTTAAGCTTCAACATTCATTTATTTGTTCAGTGCTTCCTTGGTATTCAATCTAAACATTTGACCAGCCAGTAACAAATCATCCATGATTTGATCAACGTCATGTCGTGTTGCTACAGGATCATCCAATGCTATTTCAGCAGATTCAATCACATATTGGTAGGTGTCTTTCACTTCTTGGGTTACCCAAAGGATACCTTCTTCAAGGTCATTTCCGTTGTCTGTAGAAATTGCAACACTATTCATGTCAGCCTTAGCTTTTTTAATACAATGTTTAAGTCTGTTGGTATTATAACGTTTAGGCTTCCTCCCTAAATAATCATTGTATAGTGTAATATTGGAAATGTAGCCACCTTCTTCTGGTATGGATACCGTGATATCATTTTTATCTTTGATGATTTGCTTGTTGAGTTTGATATCCACATAGCCAAAGAAATCACCTTCTTTATGGGTAAACGATAGGTCTTTTCTATATTCGATTCCATTAACATGAATCGTCATATCTTTTGTAAAGCCATAACCCGTCTTACCGAATCCGATACGAAGCATTGACCCCTCTAGATTTTTTACGTCACACGTTATGGTAAAGTCTGCTGGCTTCAGACCCGTTTTAACTAAAGTTTTATCACCATAGTAAGTGTCCCGGTGCAATGTATTTGAGAATTTGGGTTCTTTGTCCAGCGTGATTTCAAATATTGTCATCTCTTCCACTCGCATGGGTACACGTTTTATATCTTTTACTGTAATTTCTTCATGAGTCAACTCGCCTAATTCTAAAAAAGTACGTTTCCTTTTCACATCGACAATATTGGCTTTACCTGTTTCAATGTTTAGGTTGATATAGGCGCGGGCAGCATTTAGATTTTGTACGGCAACGTATATCTTACGACCGTGTTGTACAGCATGGGTATATACTTGGTGATTATCCGATTCAACAGGAAGGAAAGCACCTCTATAATCTTTCCATATATCCAAGTAATACATGAGGGGTGTGGTACCAGCCAACCCTGTTTGGCTATCATTGTACCGATAGAATGTACCATTAGAATTAGGTCGCCAATTGATGATTGGGTACACATAAGGTGTAATCATATCAATGGTATCCGACATGTTGATAAACCTCAGCATATAACCATTATAGGTTCTTAATTTTTTGAAATAATCAATAGGCGTACCTCCATTATTATATGTCCCTTCTTCCGTAATTAAAATGGGTTTTACATTATCTGTTAGTACCATATGATTGTTCAACAATTCAAATACAGCTTCTAATCGGCCAGCTAAAAATCCATCGGGATTGTTATCCCGTTCATGAATGAGCATGGGTCCATTTTCATAGAAATGATGACTGTAATAGTCAAGACTTTCTTTGGTTGCATCCATAAATGCCAATTGTTTTTTGGCTTCATCAAAATCGTCTTTTTCAAGGTACATGAATGCACTTGAAGGACCGCCTACTAATGTTTCAGGTGATTCTTTCTTAATGGCTGCGGCTACTTGATTATGAAAATCAGCTAGATAATCCCATGCTTTATCTGGATGGGTATTTAAATATGGCCATTCCACTGAAATGGTGGATTCATTTTTAACTTCCAGATATTTAGGACCTCTGTTATAAAATTTGGTATGAAAGCCAGCTACCAGCTTGCCTGTCAGTTCTGCTGCTTCCTCGAACCTATCTAAACGTGGTGCTGCAACGTGTATATCCTTTGGATTGACTGCTTGCCATGTAGGCCAACCGTCTGTAGTCACCACATAGTCATTGCCGATTGTCGGATATAAGGTATCATATTTATGAGCTAAATCCCTATTGGGAGCAAACCTTTCGTTAAATACTGAATAATCCGCATACCCTGGTTTTTCAGCATCTTCTACCATGCCCATATATCTTTCAAGTAAATTAAAGTGAAAGGCTCCTCGACCTGGAAGAAAACCATTCTGTGTTGTAATGGAATGATAGGCTTGGTCCAATACATTGTAGGATGTATCATTACTTTCTAAACCGATGGGACCGCTATTGACGTGGTACCTTTTAAACTTACGTTCATCCAGTTTATTCACACCATTAACCGATAAATTCTTTGTTGCATCGACTGTAATCTTTACATCATCAATCCACGGCTTATCGGCACCCATGATCGTATAACCGGTGATGTCATACGTTGGCATAACGCCATCTTCTTCCCATATATAGATATCTTTTAATTTTCCTGTACCGTGAATAACCAGCTTGTAACCATCATAAATGATATGTCCATCACTATCTTTTATCTGCCATGGCTCCATTAAGCCTGTATTTTGACTTGATATCCAACCCGTCTTGGTATAAGTGTTAGGAAGACCTGTTATACCATCATGCCACACATGTCCTGGTAAAATCTGCCATGTAAAGGATTCACCATTAGGATTAATTAAGGATAGCTTCATATCCGAAGCAACTTCACCTTCAAAGCGAAAGTCTTTGAAAAATCTTGCTACTTTGGCAACTTCTTCAGGTATATCAAAAGTCATTTCCCCGTTAATCTGGACATGATCATCCTCATAATCAATGAAATTAATACGTTGTATTCTTTTTTCACCATTAACCCGCTCAATGTAAGCAACTCTATTAGGGTTAATCCCTTCATATTTGGCTATAACATTGGGTATGGTATCAAAGTCCTGCTTATTAATGCGAATCTCTTCAGGTAACTCATACTTGGTGTTATCGTCTATATCTTCTGCATATACCGGATAACCACCTATCGTTGTTAACATGTTAAACAGCAACACACCAAGAGATAATAATCGAATGGTTTGATGCCTTATACCTTTTTTTGTTTTCATGTGTTCCTCCTTCACCTTAAAATTTAAGTGAGATAACCTTGGAAAGGCTACCTCCGTTGAAAACCCATGTCTATATTAAGCAATATAATGTTTAAAAAAACGATAGCAGAAATTGGTATATCATACCAATTTTTGCTATCGTCAGTGCTAATTCCTTTACTTATTACTTTTCTTACCATTCCCGTCACGCTTATTCCATTAATGAGGGATACATTCTTCTATTTTTTGATTTCTTGGCCAAGCATACATCATACCCATTTTTTTCTTATTTTCCTGAAATAGCTGATTCCTGTATGTATCTAAAGCAACCATACCCATGTCGTCCATTTCTTTTATAAGCTCTTTATACAATGCTACACATTCTTTTTCATCCACTGCCATCATAATAAGGGGTAATCTTTGATTCCTATGAGCCCTTAATCGTTCGTATATCATGGATAACTCTGTACCAACTTCAGGTATAAGGGCACTAAAGGGCTTATCTATGCATACTGTGGCATCTGGTTGAGTTAATGCCATTAACTTCTCTTTTTCAAACCAATTTTCTGGTTCCTTTCGATACCGATAGGCTACATTCCTATCAAGGAGTAAACCTAGATTCAAGGTATATTTGTCATAAAATGCTTTGGGGTCTTTCATTTCTTCTTCCACTTTTTCTGGGTCTCTAATGGCTTCACCGTTAATCACTTGATAAGTTCCCGTTCCATATGTATTATCCAGCATGAGTTCTTCTTGAGATAAGTATGATAATAACCGTACGCCACGTATAGGATGTTCACAATCTTTTGTAAGAACTGTGGCGCTCCAACCCAATGAGTTCGTTGTCCTAATAATGGGTTTTTTGCCGGACTTACCACCTTGTATGACACCTACATATACCATCTTTGCCGTTTCATCAGCTATCCATAAACGCCTGCTTCCTATATTATTGGTTACCCATCCATTTAACGCAAATACTCTGCCTGACGCTAATTTTGCATCTTTTTGCACCTTATCCATGGTGAATTCTTCATCACTATATAAGCCTTTATTATACATGTCATTCAAGAATAGTAACGCCTCTAAATATTCAGGCGTTTTCATGATATTCACCCAATTACCGTTTTCATCTTCCAAATCTGCTCCAAACTGTTCTGCAAAACGTTCAACCGCCGCATCATGCCAAACATCAAGCATAAACGGTGTCACAGGATTCCCGTTATAGTGTATATCTAAATCTCGAACTTTTTCTAGGGCACTTATGAAACCTTCTTTGGTGTACATATCTTCCTTGGTCATGCCAATTTGCTTAAGAATATCCTCACGTGCCCAATTCCCATTAAAAGAACGATAATTACCTCCATAGGCTTTATTAATTCTTTCTGTACCGATGAAAAAGCTAACAAATCGGTACCAATGACCGTCTTCCGCCCGATACCATTCCATCATAGAAGGCATCACATCCATGTCTGGTGCATAGTGTTCCATAAGCTCATCAAGAGGATACAGCATATTATCTTTTTCCAATTTGTTGATAATACTTGAATTTACATCGTATGTAATTAAATCGGGTAATGAACCACTGGCAATAATTGTATTCAATTCTTCCACGCTACCACACCTAACATGAAGTGTAATTCCTGTATGTGTTAAGAGCTTCTTATCCCCCCAATTGTTGTCAGGATCAAATGTTTTATCAAACCAGTCATAAGCGATAAACCAATCTAAAACAACAGGCGTTAAGTCTTTGGACCAACTGGGGTTTTCAATACGATCCAACCTGCCATCCAGTGATCCATCCAATGATACGGTTCTAAGTGGACCACTGAGTATAGGTTTACTTTTTTGCTCTTGTACCCTATAAGTAATATCCGATTCACCCAAATGGTTATTTTTACATCCCGTACACAAACCTACTAATAGGACAAAAGCGAATACCATACCTTTTTTAATGTCCATATATGACAACCCCCTTAAATCCTTAGAAATAAAGTCATCCATATCATAACATAATTATGGTATATTAATAAAGCGTTACTATCCCATTATGGATCATATCCTACATCGTGTCTTGGGACAAAAAAGGACGCTTAAGCGTCCTCATTTATCTACATTAGAAGATTGAGTATTTCAACATCTGCTATATGACATATTGATAGGGTATAGTAATCTTGCAAGTTGCATACCGCAGGCGGTTTTACTACCACAATACCTAAACCAACGCCAGTAATGGTAAGGTTCTGTATATTGGCAAAAGCTCCATTACCTAATGTATTGATATTAACACCTGTTAAAGGTTGTAATTCCATTAACTTTTCTCGAAGTGGCGCTTCATTGCAGCTGCATTCACCTGAGATAGGTGGGCATGGTGGAGGTGTCAACCCGTTGTTAATATCGTCGTCCGATATAACAGTAGCGTCTACAGTAAACTTAAAACCTACAAGTTGTGATATAGGTACAATAAAATCACCTATATCTGCAATGTGATTAATAACTGGACCCAATGGACTCTGATCGGATTGTTGCGCTTGTGTTGTCGTTGAAAAATCAACTGTGCATATGCCTAAATGAATTAAGTTATCAATAAACATATCCCATGGTTTTATACAACATACACATGAACCTGCTCCTGGTGGTCCTGTATCACCTGTATCACCTTTTTGTCCCCTTGGTCCTCTTGGACCTCTTGGCCCTGTATCACCTGTGTCACCTTTTGGTCCAACTGGCCCTATTGGTCCCGTATCGCCTGTGTCACCTTTTGCTCCTCTTGGACCTCTTGGACCTCTTGGCCCTGTATCACCTGTATCGCCTTTTGGTCCCATTGGTCCTGTATCGCCTGTGTCACCTTTTGGACCTCTTGGTCCTGTATCACCTGTGTCACCTTTCGGTCCCCTTGGACCTCTTGGCCCTGTATCGCCTGTGTCACCTTTTGGCCCAACTGGACCTCTTGGCCCTGTATCACCTGTGTCACCTTTTGGTCCAACTGGACCTCTTGGCCCTGTATCACCTGTGTCACCTTTTGGTCCAACTGGACCCCTTGGCCCTGTATCACCTGTGTCACCTTTTGATCCCATTGGTCCTGTATCGCCTGTATTACCTTTCGGTCCCCTTGGTCCTCTTGGTCCTGTATCGCCTTTTGGTCCTGTCGGTCCCGTATCACCTGTTGCTCCTGTATCACCTTTTTCACCCGTTTCGCCTGTATCTCCTTTAGGTCCCCTTGATCCTTTTGGCCCTTTTTTCCCTCTTGGTCCCTTTGGCCCTGTTGGCCCTGTTGGTCCTCGTTTGCCTTTTTGCCCCTTAATGCATAGTTTAACCGGCTCGCATATCAAACATCCATTTTCATCTTCTACTTCTCGACATTTAAATAATATATCATTTAAATACAAATCATCCACATCAATATATTTATCACATTTTTTACTTACATGTTTACAGCATGGTGTCTGATAATGCTTTCCACCATGATTATTACTCGAACAAGTCTTCTTATCCTTCACAAAATTCACCTCCTTAATTTAGTATATGAAACTCTCGTAAGGTTGGTTATATTTTAGCTACCTATTTTTAAACAAGTACAGTATGTACTGATTAATAAAATCTCTTTCTATGGGTATCACATAAGAAAACCTCTTGATAAAGTTTAAGAGCGTTAATGACTTCATGTTTTGGTGAAGAAAAATGACATGTTCCATGTTTTTCTTACGCCTATGTAATAAAATTCTATCATAGACATACTGCTTAACATCATCTTCATAATACCTGGAAGGAATCCAGACATATAATTTATCCTTGTCATTTGTCATAGGGTGAAAATGGTCTAACGACTGGATCCAGCCAGAATGCTTGTATGTCCAATCAGCTACCCATAAAATGCCTCTTCGCTGATAAGACTCAGATGGTTTATCAGCTATGTACTTAATGGGTATGTAATGATCTGCTTTTTGATACCTTGTTTTTTCAATGAGCCATTGACGATCCACATACATATCATCACGTATCCTGTCTTTCTTTAGCCCCCATTTTTGATAGAATTTTCTTTGATTCATTTTGACATAGTGGGATTGTTCTGGGTAGTATGCTTGGAAGGTTTTACTACCTTGATGATAAACAAAGGAACCACCTACGGCAACAATCTTAAACCCAGCGATACGTATTCGAAGGGACCAATCATCATCATCGTAGTGGCCAATACCATACCAGATATCGTTACCCCCTACTTTATCTATAACGGTCTTTTTCATGACCATACAAGCGCCGATGCCTCGATCAAGATACGTATTCTTCCCATGGTTTTTAAGCATATAGCGCTGACCATATGCTTGTATGGTGTCTCTGTCTTCAAGATATACCCCCACATGCTGCACCCCTGATCCATAGGATAGGTGTGGCACAGCTACACCAATTGCCGGATTGTGTTCCAATAGCTGAATGATGGCACTAAACCAACCTTTTATAAAAATAAGGTCATTATTCATAATGGCTACGTACCGTCCACTACAATGACTTAACCCTATATTAACGCCTATAGGATAACCCATGTTTTCTTTCACATGGACAGCCTTAATCCTTAGATAAGGTGATGTGTATTTAGTCTTTAGCTTTTCTATCCCCAGAGGGGTTTCATCTGTGGAACCATTATCAATCAATATAAGTTCGATCCCCTTATAATAGATAGATGCTTCCAACGATGCCAACAAGGTTTCAACAGCTTCCTTGGTATATTGCCAATGGTTATAGCATAAAAAGATAAAGCTAAAGCAAACCATAGATGACCTCCCTTTTATTGGGTTTTTAAAAAGTTTTTAAGAAAAATCTTCCGATAATGGTCATAACCATCTAGATTAACGATGCCACAATCATGAACACACCATGGCATATGCTGATAGGGTACCGCTACTTTATAACCCGCTTTTTGAAAATCGAAGCATTGAGAAATATCGTAAAAATGCCACCCGTCAAATAGTTTTTCTTGCCATGGAAGATCGTATTGTGTCGCCATAAGCAGCCCATCAACACATGCGACATGCTCAATGGACTTTTTGTCATCTTGAAAATTAATCATCCCCATTTTTCCTGAATGGTTATCGTATACTTTCCCTGCACCATGATAGGTTTTCCACCAGACCCCATCGGAGGGCAGTGTCCTTGCTCCAATGACCCCAAGCATACCTATTTCTTCATGCATTTGAAATAATGTTACGATATCCTTAATGAAACCTTTATGTAAAATAGACACATCTTGATGAAGATATACTTTGTATTTTGCTTGGGTTTGTTGCATACCTTTATTATACCCCTTGGTTAAGCTTGGAGCATTTTTAATGGGTATGCATTCTATTTGAATATCTTCAGGTACTTCTAACCGGTTAATAAACTTTAGAGACTTTTGATACAATACCTCTTGATTCACACAAGTAATAAAAGCCATTCTTCTCTGATCCATATATGCCCCCCTCTACTCCTGGCGAAATACAAGATGTAATTTGCGGTACATATCTTTGGCAACTAAGCTGACATGATATTGTGCTTTTATATGATTGTATGCTTTTTCTCCGATTTCTCCACATTCCCCTTTATTGTCAATCAATCGTCTTAATCCACTTAACCAATCTTTTTCTGTATTATCAACCAGTAAACCATTAACCCCATCTTCAATAACATCATTATAAGGTGGCACATTAGAATAAATACCTGGAATATTTAATGCCCCATACTCCAAATATTTATTAAAGTGTTTACATGCGTGAAAAGGCGTATCCGGCAATGGTGCAACAGCTATGTCCCAATGGAAGGATTTCATTTTCAGCATATAATCTTCATAATCTTCAATATAAGGATACGTTGTTATAGGCAGGTGGTAGAGTAAATAGGTCTGAAAGCCAAATATCTCAAACTTTACCTGATTAGAATAGTGTGACAACAATTGTTGTATGGGTTGACAAAGCATCCTTTCATAGAACTCTCGGTGGTCTATTCCACCTGCAAATCCTATGGTGATGGGTTTAATCGGTTCTTTTTCTACTTTTTGTGGTGTTAAGAGTAAAGCAGGGGCTTTCATTACATAAGCCCTATTAAAGTAGGCTTTATATTTATTGATAATCCGCTGATTGGATGTCCACAAAATATCACAACTTCTCATGATGTTTTTGACATTCTTTTTGATGTCTTCACGTTGGAAGTAAGATTTATTATACGTATAAACATATGCATTGAGATTCAATACATCATCATCTAGGTAATATACCACTTTTTTTCCCTTTTCTTTTGCTCTTTGTACCCACTGTAAATCAATAGGCTCAGCTCCTCGTATGCAAATAATCACATCTGCTGTGTCGATAACCTCATGGGTAACCTCCATGCTATTGGCATACAAAAAATCAACCAATTGCTCCTTCTGTAATACTTCCATGGGCTTAATAATGGCTAATACCGCAGATGGTATTTTATGATAACAGAAACCAACAATTTTTAATCTCATGATAATCGTCACTTGCCTTATCCGTGGTCTGCTACTATTATATGAATAACTTTTTTAATTCATCATCATAATTTCCATTTTATAAACGCCAATAAGAAAAATATGTTTCGCTTTCTTCTTTGTTAAACAGTCCTTTCACATCCATAAGAATGGGTCTTAACAGCTCCTTTTTATATAATTGCCTGATGGTGTCTAAATGCAATGTTTGATAAGCTTGATGTTTGACACATATCACCACAGCATCCACATCATGGATAGCATCTAGAGAGGTTGATGGTATCCCATATTCATATATAATATCCCTTTCATCAGCTACTGGATCTGTAATATGCACGTCCATACCATAAGCTCTTAGACCTTCGACAATGTCTTTTACTTTTGAGTTTCGAAGGTCTGGCGTATCTTCTTTGAACGTTAGACCCATAATAAGTACTTTTGCTCCCTTTATTGTCTGTTCATTATCTATCATCTGTTTAATGGTTTTTTCCACAATGATACGTCCCATTGAATCATTAATATGCCGACCAGCTAAGATAACCTCAGGTCGATAGTTCAGTTGCGAAGCTTTAAAGGTAAGATAATACGGATCAACACCAATGCAATGCCCACCTACCAAACCCGGTTGAAATTGTAGGAAATTCCATTTGGTTCCTGCTGCTTCTAAGACTTCTTGTGTGTCGATCCCCATCTTATCAAAGATAATGGCAACCTCGTTGATAAAGGCAATGTTAATATCACGCTGAGCATTTTCAATGACCTTAGCTGCCTCTGCTACTTTAATAGAAGGGGCTACATAAACACCTGCATCCGTAATCAACGTGTAAGCGTTGGTCACAGCTTCCAAGCTATCTTCATCACATGCCGAAACAACTTTTATAATTTTATCAATGGTATGGACCAGATCACCTGGATTAATTCTTTCTGGTGAATAAGCGACTTTGAAATCTTTCATGTAGGTTAAGCCTGAAGCTTCTTCTAGTATAGGGACGCATATGTCCTCTGTTACACCAGGATAAACGGTGGATTCATAGACGATAATACTGTCTTTCTTAAGATATTCCCCTACAGTTGTCGTAGCATTTTTAAGAGGGGATAGATCGGGTACTTTATCCATCTGTATGGGTGTGGGTACAGCAATGATATGAAACCTTGATTGTAATAACCGCTGTGGGTTGCTTGTAAATTCAATGTTCTTTACTTGGCTAAGTCTTAGGTCACCTACTTCATGGGTAGGGTCTTTTCCTTCTTTGTAAGCTCTTATTTTTTCCTCACTAATATCAAAACCGATGACGTGAACACCTTTTTCAGCAAAAGAAATAGCAAGCGGTAAGCCAACATAACCTAATCCTATAACGGATATCATGATTCTTCACTCCTTATAAGCTAGCATATTGTATGACTTTGTTAGCTATGTGCCGTATATCTTTTCGTGTCAGTCTAAGGTGCATGGGAAGAGATAGAATCCGCATACTGTAATGATACGCTTTTGGACAAGTATCTTTACCATAGGCGTACATGGTATATTCGGTGTTATCGCGATAATGCACCCCTGGATAGATATCTTCTTTATTAAGGGATGCTAACAATTCATCACGATTATTAACCTCTATCACATACAGATGTCTTGATGATTCGCATCCTTTGGCAACAGGTATCAGCCCTACAAGATTCTTATGATATTTGAAGGCTTCATCATACCACTTAGCCAGTTGTCGACGATAAGCATTGTCTTGATCCAGATATTTTAATTGGACAAGTCCAAGACTCGCCATAATGGAATTCCCATGATACTTATAACCAAGGTACTCCACATCATATTTCCATTTGTAAGCTCCTTCATCCTTAGAACGGGCATAGGTATCTTTATTAATACCCAGCCAACTGTATTTTCTCACTTTTTTATCCAATGCTTCTTCCATAAAGCAAATCATGCCCGAATCTGCTGTGGGTAGATTTTTTACTGCTTGGAAAGAATAGATGACCACATCTGCTTCTCGTCCAACAATTCTTCCTTCTAATCTTGTACCACTCATATGTGACGCATCTAAGATAAGTTGCAGGCCATGGTCTTTACACAGCTTGACGATATCTTTATAATGGCCTGTATTACCACCCATGCCCACAAACATAATGGCTTTGGTTTTATTTGTAATCTTTCGTTTTACATCTTTTGGATCTAAGCATAGATATTTATCCACATCTGCAAACACAACACGCATATTTTCATAGGCAATAGCATGATTGGTGGACACAAACGTTAAAGGTGTTGATATGATTTCGTCCCCATCTTCCCAATGATATGTTTCTTTTAATAGTTTAATCGCCAGATGTAAACCAGCCGTTGCTGAATTTATAAAATGTGCATGGGGTAGATCGGTATATGCCTTCCACGCCTCTTCAAATTGAACGGTTTTGTAACCTAGTCCTGTCCAACCTTTTTCTAGACATTCTCTTATCTCAGCAAGACATTCTTCCACATGAAATGTAGGCATAAATAATTGTATTGACATGTTTTCAACTCCATTACTATTAGACACTTTCTTAAGGATACTTTATTATATTTTATTGCTAAGATATTGTGACAAATATAACAAAACACCTGCTTATGTTAAGGGTTTTTATCCCTTAGGCTTTCGTCATATTCCTCCAATGATCTTATATACTATAAATTGTCGGTCGTATCATAGGTCTAATAATGGATGAAAGGTGCTGAATCCATAGAAAAGTGTGAATAGAAAGGTAAAATGAGATGATCCTTATAAGGACCCTTGACGAGCTTAATTAACTATTGAAGACATCTGATTACCTAAGGTGATTGAATGGGTTGACTTAATATGTCTCTAAATAATGCATATGCTTTTTTTGCACCATACTCTAGGGTATATCTTTTTTTCACATCCTTATGGGCATTGCGAATAATCCTGCGCCTTAAGCGCTTATGATGGTATAACTGTTTAATGGCCTTAACCCAATCTTCAACCCTATTATCCACCAAGAAACCATTCTCCATATGTTTTATGGCATAAAGATAGGGGGCAGTTTTACTGGTAATGATAGCTGTCTTTGTACCACCGGCTATAGCATACTTTATTTCTGACTTACAATCAAAAAATTCCTTAGCGCTTTTCTTGCTTCTTTCTTCAATACGTGGTGTCACAAAACGATCGTTAATGATAACAGGGTTGAGCAATATGTTCACATTTTTTACAATGGCAATCATGTCGTCATAAGGCAAAAATGGATAACTTGCAATGCCTTTAATCCCACTAAAGTAACGCACATCACCACTTATGGCAATCATTCGAATATCCATATCCTGACGCAAATGGTCCATTATCTCCTTAATAAACGCCTTACCAAGGGCACCTGTACTCACCCAAGCCATATCATAACCTATATGGTCATTGGCTCCCTTAATCTTCACGGTTTGCTTCATGTCGATATACGTTCGTAGCACATAAGTATGTATGTTATAAGGCTTAGCTTCATTGGCTAAATTGTCATTGGGACATATGACTGCATGACATGCTGACATCAACTTCTTAGGCAATTGATTTTGGTCTTCAAAAACCAAATCATCAATCATATAAATAAACCTTTTTTGGTGATGGTATGTGGTGATTAAATGAAACATACGTTGGGCATAAAGGTTTTCTATGACAATTCCATTGGCACCTAAGCGCTGAAAAATGATGACATCATACGCTGAAACGACTTCATCATTTAATTCTCTATAGTCTATTTCATATGTATGGGCATATTTTTTTAACCCTCTGGATAAATCAAAACAGCTTTTTATGGTGCAAGGGTCTGTTTTGTTGGAATACACAAACAGAATATACATGGTATATAGATTCATCCCCTTCTATCAATTATGTATCATGGCTTCGTCCTCACAAGTATAAGGTCTGCATTTTCAGTGTTTCATCTAAGCTTTCCGAGACCACCAAGACAGGTTATTGACATACCACTTAATCGTCTCTTCTAAACCTATATCAAAGGTATAAGTCGGCTGCCAATTCAGTTCTCTGATGATTTTTGTTGCATCAATGGCGTAACGGTAATCATGGCCTAAGCGATCTTTTACATGCTCAATCAGGCTTTCATCTTTACCAAGTACTTGAAGAATTTTTTTGACGATGGCTAGATTGGTTCTTTCATTATAACCACCTACATTGTAGATTTCTCCCACTTTACCAAAATGAATGACCAAGTCAATGGCTCTACAATGGTCATTCACATGAAGCCAATCTCTGACTTGAAGCCCATCACCATAAACGGGAAGTGGTATTCCCTCATAGATATTATTAATCATTTTGGGTATGAGTTTTTCAGGATACTGATAAGGACCATAGTTGTTGGAGCACCGAGTAATGTTAACAGGAAGATTGTGTGTTTTGTGATAGGAACGAACCAACATATCTGCGGCAGCTTTACTTGCTGAATAAGGGTTATTGGGTGCTACATGTGTTGTCTCTGTAAAATAGCCTGTTTTTCCCAAAGCACCATAGACTTCATCCGTTGATATCTGTATATATTTCTTGACTTTCTTTTTTCTTGCTGCTTCTAATAACACGTAGGTTCCTTCAACATTGGTGCGAATAAAGTTTGAAGCATTATCAATGCTGCGATCCACATGGGTCTCAGCTGCAAAGTTAACCACATAATCAATACCATCTTCCATAATCTTAGAAACCAATGGTTCATCACATATATTCCCGATGATAAATGTGTAGCGTGAATCGTCTTCTATGTCTTGCAAGTTTTTTAAATTACCGGCATAGGTTAGTTTATCTAAGTTAATGATGTTGATGTCTTTGTATTGTTTAAGCATATAATGTATAAAATTACTTCCAATAAATCCTGCTCCACCTGTCACCAGTAATGTCATTTTACAAATAACCTCCCTTGAGGAATATCTTTAAAATAGGGCAATGCTTTATCTTTTTCTGATAACATAATATCCTCCACTTGATGAATAGGCCATGATATATGGAGGGTAGGATCATCCCATCGAATGCCATGATCATATTCTTTATGATAATACGCCGTTGTTTTATAAAGTACTTTCGCCTTATCCGATAAGACGAGAAAACCATGAGCAAAACCCACGGGTATATACAGTTGTTTTTTATTTTGTTCTGATAACACGATAGGGTAGTATTGGCCAAATGTAACTGAACCCATGCGCATATCAACCGCTACGTCATAAATAGCACCATCTAAAACCCTAATTAATTTAGCTTGGGGGTATGGATGTTGGTAGTGGAGTCCTCTTAAAACACCTTTTTTTGAAGTGGATTCATTATCTTGTACAAAAGTCTCCATAAATCCTGCTTCCTGCCAATCTCTTTTATTGAAGCTTTCCATAAAGTAACCCCGCTGGTCTTCATATAGGGTGGGTTCAATGATACATAACCCACTTATATTCGTCTGTGTCACTTTCAATCTACTCACCTTTACGACAACCTTTCACTGACCTTTTTCAAGTATAATCCATAATCTGTATTCCCCATAGAATGGGCTATTTTACCTAACGCCTCTTGACTTATATAGCCTTTGTTATAAGCTATCTCCTCAATACAAGCAATAATATTCTGTTCTTCCTTTTGTGTGGTTGCAACAAATTTTCCAGCTTCTAATAGACCATCATAAGTACCAGAATCTAACCACTTTATACTGGAATTTAATAAAATGACGTTTAACTGATTTACTGCTAGATAGCATTTATTAATATCTGTTATCTCCAATTCATTTCGTGTTGAAGGCTTTATATCATGCTCTGCCATGTCAACAGCCTGATGATCGTATAAATAGAGGCCTGTTACAGCAACATTAGATTGTGGTTTTATGGGTTTTTCTTCCAGTGATGTTACCTGTCCATCTTTATTAAAAGCTACCACACCGTATTGTGTCGGGTCTGCTACTGTATAACCAAAAACAGTTGCACCTGTATTTTCTTTAACAGCCTTTAACAGGATATCCTCTAGAGCATGACCATAAAAAATATTGTCCCCTAAGATTAAAGCCACGTTATCCTGTCCAATAAATTGCTTGCCAACAATGAAGGCATCTGCAATGCCTTTAGGTTCCTGTTGGATGCTATAGGATAATGCTACTCCAATCCTTGAACCATCCCCTAATAATTCTTCATAATAATGGATATCTCTTGGTGTGGAGATAATTAAAATATCCTTTATACCTGCTAATAGTAAAACTGATAAAGGATAATAAATCATGGGCTTGTCATATATAGGAAGCATCTGCTTAGAAACTGTCTTTGTAAGAGGATAAAGCCTCGTTCCAGAACCGCCTGCTAATATAATTCCTTTCATACCTCACCTCTTCTTTTTGGTACAAGTTCTCTTAGTTCATTTTATTTGAATCTTGACCAAATGGTTACTACATTTACTTAATTCCTTTGACTTATTTATTATAAAATAGAACATGCCATATAGAATAGATGTTATGGGCATATGTGTTATTGTATGGTATCTCTATCCATTTATGCAAGGATGACCACCATACTGCTCCTATCATAACATTTTATGCTGTAAAGTAAAAGAATGAATAAACCGCTTTAAGGCATCTTCCCAAGTAGGCATGGTTTGCCCACACAGATCTTCAGCTTTTTTATTGGATAGTACTGAATATTTTGGTCGCTCAGCACCTGTTAAGACTGTATGGGATTGTATCGGTAGAACCTTTGTGTTCTCCTCTTTTAAGTACCTTATAATCGTCTTAGCAAATGCATATCGACTACATGAGCCATTGTTCGCTACATGATAGATACCATAGCAATTAGATGTTATGATTCCCCTTAACATCAGAATAAAATCTTGTGTGTACGTAGGTGACCCTACCTGGTCATCAACCACATACAAGGTATCCTTATAAGGTATTTGGTCCATGATTTTGTTGACAAAATTATAACCATAAGGACCAAACAGCCAAGAGGTACGTAGAATGTAATACTTGGAACAAATGCGCTTAACATATTGCTCACCTAACCACTTGGAATAACCATAAGCATTAATTGGATTAGGTGAATGGCATACTTCATAGGGCAACCCATATTGCCCATCAAACACATAGTCTGTTGAAATATGTACCAGTAAAACATGCATTTGCTGGCAAATGCATGCTAAATTCTTCACCCCATAGGCATTCACATCCATGGCTAATAAGGTATTGGTTTCACATGCATCCACGTGGGTGATACTTGCGCAATTAATGACCATATCTGGCTGAAAGTTATGCATATAATACTTGATTAACTCCATATCTCGAATATCACATACTTCTCTTCCTAAACCCATCACATGATGGTCCTTGGATAATGTCCATGTGATGTCCCGACCTAATTGACCTTTCGCTCCTGTTACAAGTATTTTCATCCTTTTCCCCTATATCATTTTATTTGTTAACCCTGTCTACTTTATTTATGAACATCCGTGAAGCTTGTCACATAACCTGCTCAATTGGAATATTATAAATTAGGATAAGTATGAAAGGAGGGTTATTATGTACGGATTCGGTTATGGTGGATATGGCGGATATGGCGGATACGGCTGTGGTTTTGGTCGTTGCTGCTTTAATCGTTGCTGTAATTGCTGTTGCTGTGGTTTCGGTGGCTATGGTGGCTATGGCGGTTATGGTTATGGCGGTTATGGTTGCGGACGAGGCTATGGTTTTGGAGGCTTCTTCGGACGAGGCTTATATTAGATTTAATATAACGGACAGGTTTATAGGATAAAAGGGCTTCCCTTTTATCCTTTTTTCAAACGCCATTAGCTTCCTATATCTATACTTATGCTATCTTTCTTCGTTGTATTAACCCATCATTATAATAGAATAAATTTCAGTAGAGCACCAATTACTTTTATAGGTTACTTCGTGTTCATAAGAATATCCATGGCTTCGTCTATGTCTGTAATAGGTGCTCGACAAACATGATTCTCGCATAGATATATGGTAGGCTTATCCTTCATGACACCTTTATCTTTTAGGCTGGGATTAAGGGATAATAAGGTATCACTGCCATCATTAATAAGAATGGTAAAGCAGTCTTTATCCAAGTGATGCAGTTGATGGATCAATGCTTTTATGCTTTCCATATCCTCCAAGGAACCTGCAACAACAATATCCCTGCTACCTTTCATAAGGATGATTAAGGTTTGCATTAAGAACGTGTGATATCTTGGGTAATGATTGACTTGATGTGCAAAAGCTGACACAATTTCTTTCGCTTTATGCTCCAGGGTTACATCGCCTGTCAATCGACTGAGTTTCAATAAATTAAGAGCTGCTACTGAGTTACCTGATGGTATGGCACCATCATAGATTTCTTTCGGTCTTGTGATTAACGTTTCACTATCACTACTGTATAAGAAAAAACCGCCTTTTTCATCATCCCAAAAATGCCTTATAAGATACTGATTAAGGTCTGTAGCCCATTGCAAATACAAGGGATCAAAGGTGGTTTCATACAGTTCAATTAACCCCCATACCATAAACGCATAATCATCTAGGAAACCCTCATGTTTCACTTCACCATGACGATAGCGTACATATAGACCTCCATCTTCTTTGCTGAGATGCTCTTTTATAAAGGCTGCTGTGTCTATAGCTGCTTCCAAGTATAGATCCTTATGCTGATTTTCTAAAACATGAGAATCCTTTGTAAAATCTTTCATATATCGGCTGGTATAGGCTAATGCACCAATCATTAAACCATTCCATGCTGTTAATATTTTATCATCCAGATGAGGTCTAACCCTTTTATCTCTATAGGCTAACAACTTATTTTTACATCCATTAACCCATTCTTCATCCTCCAATATGTCTTCTATCCCGACATGAAGTAAGTTAAGGATATTATTGCCTTCAAAATTACCCGATGGTGTTGCATCATATAACTGACAGAAGCGTTCTCCATCTTGCTTTCCTAAGACCTGTAATATTTCTTCTTTGCTAAAGACATAAAATTTACCTTCCACACCCTCTGAATCTGCATCCTCAGCACTGTAAAAAGCACCTTGTTCCTGCATCATATCCCGTTTAAGATATGCAAACATATGCTCCACCACATACTTATACCGCGGTTTTTTGGTAGCATGATATCCCATGGTATAAGCTTTCATCAGCAATGCATTGTCATACAGCATTTTTTCAAAATGAGGTACCAACCATTTCTTGTCCGTAGCATAACGTGAAAATCCGCCACCTATATGGTCATAGATACCTCCTTTAAACATGGCATCTAATGTTTTTTCAGCCATGGTTAACGCTTCTTCAGAGCCATGCACCTTATAATAGTTAAATAAAAAGAATAGATTATGAGGTGTTGGAAATTTTGGTGCTTGACCAAACCCACCATCTACCACATCAAAATCGGCTTTTAGCTGTTCATAAGCTCTATCCACAACCTGTTGATTTATCTCCAATGTATGATCATGGGATGTACTCTGAATATGCTCCATTAACGCGTCACTTTTTTCTAAGAGGGATGCTTTATTTTCTACCCATAAGGTATGAATATTGGTTAATAAATCCACAAAACCAATGCGACCATACATGGACCTTTTAGAAAAATACGTACCAGCAAATAAAGGTTTCTGGTCATGGGTAATAAACACACTTAAAGGCCATCCACCACTGCCAGTTGTTTTTTGACACACATCCATGTAAACAGCATCAATATCTGGTCTTTCTTCTCGGTCTACTTTAATAGCAATAAAATGGTCATATAATATTTTAGCTACTTCCTCGTCTTCAAAGGATTCTTTTTCCATGACATGACACCAATGACATGTGGAGTACCCAATACTTAGAAATACAGGTTTGTCTTCTTTCTTGGCTCTTTCAAATGCCTCCTTACCCCATGGATACCAATCTACAGGATTGTTTTTGTGCTGTAAAAGGTATGGTGACTTTTCTCTTGCTAATCTATTTTCATTTCCTTGAACAGTATATGACATCCTATCACCTTCTTTCTTATCATTTCCGTATAGTTTTTCACTGAGGACGACTTACTATTCATTGTATCGCTGTTGCTCTTCAAATAAAAGTCATTTTGGTTTTTTTAGATATCGTCTTAAACTTTTGAAGTTAAAGGTGTATAATAGTTCGTGGTGTGAAATAAAAACTGTTATACCAATAATAGTTACTATGGCTTTCACATCCAATGACGTGAGAAAGGAGGATTTTATGATGAACAACAAAATTAATAATAAACTTTTATGGAGGCGTTTACCTCTATAAAGGATGGAGGAAATATGATTAAATATAAATCTAAGGTTGACGACATTCCTATCTTATTGTGGGGAGAAAAGAGCGACAATCTTTTTATTGCAGTCCATGGAAATATGTCAAACAAAGAAGACGTTATCATTGACATATTAGCTGAAGAAGCTGTTCAAAAAGGTTATCAAGTATTAAGCTTTGATTTGCCAGAACATGGTGAAAGAAAGCTTGACCCTACGCCTTGTAAAGTTCAGTTTGCTGTTCGTGATTTATCTATTATCATGGATTATGCACAATCACATTGGAAAAAATTGAGCTTATTTGCATGCAGTATAGGTGCTTATTTTAGCCTGTTAGCTTATCAAAAAGATGTATTGGAAAAAGCATTATTTTTATCACCAGTGGTTAATATGGAAAGAATGATTAACAATATGATGGGGTGGTTTAATATAACACCAGACCGTTTACAAAAGGAAAAGACCATTGAAACACCAATCGGTCAAAAACTTTATTGGGATTATTTCTGTTATGTTAAACAACATCCAGTCCATACATGGCATACAGACACTTCGATTTTGTATGGGTCCAATGACGAAGTATGTGAACTGGATACCATCGATGATTTTGTTAAAAAATTCTCTTGCCAATTAGAAGTGATAGACTCAGGAGAACATTACTTTCATTCAGAAGAACAGTTGACTATGTTCAGGTATTGGTTACACAAAAGCATATCAACTGCTGTGATTTAGTCTTCTTTTGATACTCTAGAATGATGTCCTTAGTTTAGCACACAAATGTTGCTTTGCATAGGACACCTATTTTGAAGTGGTTACCATTATTGTGACTTATTTGCATTAATTTCTAGTTCCTTTACATAATCTTTTTATACCCATAATTGTTATCTTATCTATAAAGTAAAACACAAATAGAAAGCCCCTACTGAGGCTTTCTATTGTTAGAAACAAATTATTAATCGTATATTACGATTAAAGAACTATACTATATTGTTGTATTGAACATTGTTCATCTAAGATGGTCTGCCCAATTGCCTTAACTTTCTTTATTCAGTTTACCTATCATATCATGCAACTGTTCTTCTGTTAATTCGCCAGAACTAAAACCTGCCAAGGTTCCCAGTGGCACTTTAGATTATCCTATAGCAAAATGATCTGTCATCTCTCTGTCTTTAAATTACTTAATGAAGGGTTATAAAATCATGTTAAATAAAAATTTAAAACGTCTTTCAGATTCCGTAAAATGGAACGAAACAAACGCTAACAAAATTTCCATGGTTATTGTATTTGGGTTCTTTTGAATAATAAACTTGCATAATTCATTTTTATATTCAAGTTGACCCTTTGCATCCAAACTAGTCAGTATGATTCTGTGAGCGACTTTAGCTTTAGATGTAAAGGCATTAGAACAGTCCGTTAGATGCATGATTTGTTCATCTTGTTCTACTTGCTGCCTAATATCTTCGCTACTCATGGCGATATCTCTTGAGACACCAATCCTCTCATATTGTTCAACTGGTGCATCGTTCTCCTTCATTCGGTTTACAAGAAGTTTAATCATTTTTTCTTCAATATTAAAATCTCGATACGGCTTTAATTGTTCAGGATCTTCTGCCAAATCATAGAGCCTAGTTCCATACCAGTAGGGATTAAAATAACTATTACTTTTGATTTTCATCAATCTACAGTTTTTTGTAAACTCAAAAGGCTCTTGTAGTTCAATGTCCTGAAGCTCATTCACTTGAAACATTTGGTTCATATGGGTGGGCATCAACGTATACTCATAATGTTCTTTATTATCAGGTCTGACTGGACCTCGCATATACACGTACCTTCCGTCAGTCACATTGATATGACCGCCTGCTAATCCAAACAATGCACATTCTCTAACCTTCTTATCACTTAGAATTGTTTCCTTTAAAGACTTCCCTTCCATATCTTTTGGTATGTCTAGAGCAAAGTATTCCAACAAGGTTGCAGGTAAATCAATGGTCTGAACAAGTGCCTGTCTTCTTTCATTCTTTATACCGGTTCTTGGATCCCAAATAAAAAGCGGTGTCTGGACAACTTCATTATAAAATGGCTGAATATTCTTTCCCCACCACTCTTTTTCTCCTAACATGTAACCGTGATCCGTATTAACAATCAACATAGTATCTTTCCAGAGATCATAGTCATCCATCATATCAAGAACCTTACCGAGATAGTTGTCACACATACTGATAAGAGCAGCATATTCATATCTGACATGATCCACTTCATCGGATGACTGCCTTACACGACCATAATCAGGCCAGTCATTATGCTTTCCTTCATAACTGTGGGGATACAATTCTTTGTAATTATCCTGAGTAAAAAAAGGTTCATGTGGATCAAATGTCTCTATTTGAAGAAACCAGTTGTTTTCATTCTTGTTTTGTTCTATGAAGTTCAATCCATTTTCAAAGGTAAGTGCTTGAGGTTGATCCCATTCATTAGTTAGATACGTTCGATTAACCCAATCCTGTCTCCAAAGGTCACCAATCTTAAAAGTCGATGTGCAATCTGGTATTTCAGGGGCTTTGACATGTCCCTTCCAGGGGTCGCCTTCTTGACCTCTAGATATTTCCCATGAGTTATATCTTGTGTGATAGGTTGCACCTCCATCTTCCCAATAATGTGTGTGATCACTGGTTAAATGGGTGTAAACCCCTTTTTTCTTTAATATTTCAAACACGGAATCATCATAGGGTTCCATGGGTCCCCAACTTCTATGAAGAAAGTTGTATCGGCCTGTTTGGAGTTCCCTTCTCGCCGGCATACACGGTAGACTTCCAGCATAGCAGTTATCAAAAACTACTGTCTTTTCCTGAAGTCGTTCAAAATTCGGAGCTTTTATCCATTTATTTCCATACGCTGGCAAATAACGTCTATTCAGAGAATCAAACATCACCATTATTGCTTTCATTTACATTGTCCCCCTTCTAAAGAATCGTTTTACGATTTTTAATTTCTCATGATTGAATTTACATTACCTTTATACATATACTTCTTAAACGGATGATTAATAATCAATCGCTTCTGTTTCTTTTTTTACATACACGTCTATATTAACCAATGATTCAGTTGGTCCATCAATATTCTCATACAAAAAGCATTTAACACGATGCTTACCATTTTGGTACCAGTTTGGCTCTTCTTTTCTGCATTTTTCCATAGCATAAGGACAACGTTTGTAGAACATGCATCGTGGTGAAGGATCAGCAAGATTAGCTGGATCTTCTTTTGCCTCAATGGCTTTTTTATCCTTTTTATATGGTTCAGGTGTGCTTTCTAGTAAAAGAATCGTATAGGGATGATATGGATTTTCCAAGAGTTCATCTGTGGGACTTTCCTCAACCAATGTTCCTCCATACATCACAACAATTCTGTCAGCCATATATCGGGCTGAAGCTAAATTATGGGTGATTAGCATATAGGTCAGCTGTTTTTTCTCTTTTAATTCTAACATAAGGTTCATGATTTCAATACCTATGGATACATCAAGCATGGAAGTCGGTTCATCAGCCACAATAATTTCAGGTTCCACAGCCAACGCTCTTGCTATAACAATACGCTGTCTTTGACCGCCAGAAATTTGATTTGGATGTTTATCCATGAAGTCTTCAGGAGGCGTTAATCCAACTATAGTAAATAAATCTTTGACTTTTTCTCTTATTTGGACTGCTGTAAATTGAGGATTATAGATGCCTATGGTTCTTCCAACTATATAGCTGATTCTATGAGCAGGATTTAAAGACCCAAATGGGTCTTGAAAAATCATTTGGACTTCTGATCTGAACTTTTTACGTTCTGCTTTGCCCATTTTACTGATGTCAATATCGTTGACATACAACTCACCACCACTTATATCCAAAATATTTGTGAGCAACTTAGCTAAAGTGGTTTTACCACAACCAGATTCACCAACAACACCGAGTATTTCACCTTTGTTTATATTTAAATTTGCATTTTTAACTGCATGAATATTTTTTTTGTTAAACAAGCTGCCTACGGTATAGGTTTTATCAACATTCTCAAATCTTATCAATGCTTTTTCACTCATATTTTGCCCCTCCCAAAGAATCGCTTTTAGTGATTTTTTATTTTTCATCATTAAGTTTACATGATTCCGTTTAATTTGTTAAAGCAAGCCACGTAATGACCTTCTGAGAGTTTTTCATTAACTGGGTCATTTTCACAATCTTTCGTTCTTTTTGTACATCTATTCTTGAATAGACATCCCTTTGGCGGGGTAATCAAATCAGGTATACTTCCCGGAATTCCTTTAAGCTTTGTTCTAGGTCCAACTAAAGATGGGAAAGATTTTAAGAGTCCATCTGTGTACGGATGGGCAGGTCCTTCAAGTAATATCTCCACTGGAGCTACTTCCACAATTTTACCTGCATACATGATGCCTATTCGATCACACATTTCCAACATGAGTGGTAAATCATGGGTAATAAACAAAATGGAAAATCCCATGGATTCTTTAAGTTCAATGACCCTTTTAATAATGTTATACTGTACAACCACATCCAGTGCTGTGGTTGGTTCGTCAAAAATAACCAAATCAGGCTTTAAAGCCATAGCCATGGCAATGACTACACGCTGTCTCATACCCCCAGAAAGCTCATGAGGGAAGGCATCTATCCTGCTCTCATCTATGTTAACTATGGCAAGGAGCTTTTTGATTCTCTCTCTTAATGCAGCCTTGGTCTTTTTACCTTCATGAGCGACAATCACATCTGCCAATTGTCTTCCGATAGTCATAACAGGATTTAAGTTGTTCATAGCACTTTGCAAGACCATTGATGCCTGATCCCATCTAAACTGACGCAAACTCTCACTGCCTAATTCCAATATATTCTTACCGTTAAAAACAATTTCTCCATTTGATATATGAGCCATGCCTTTTAACAGTCGCATGACTGCAAAAGCCATGGTTGTTTTACCGCATCCAGATTCTCCTGCTAGACCAAAAAATTCACCGCGCTTTATATCAAAGCTGACATTGGAAACCGCTTTTAATCGTCCTCTGTCAACCTCGTATTCCACATCTACATTTTTCACTGATAATAATACTTCATTATTCATTCTTATCACCTTATTATCCTTTAATATGTGGTCATATCCAAACTAAAGTTGAATAGCCCCACCTCTATCACTTGAATAAATATCCAAGAACGAGTTACCAATAAGCATAAAACTATAACCAGCAGTTGCAATACACAGACCAGGTGGAAGCATCCAGTACCATGCATTATAGATAATAGCACTATTATCAAATGCAATAGACAGCATCTGTCCCCAACTTACCAAATTAGGGTCACCTAATCCAAGGAAACTCAACGTAGCCTCTGTCAACATGGACATGGTGATTACCATAACCATGTTAGCTGTAACAACCGGAAAGATATTTGGCAAAATCTCTTTAAACATGATTTCGAAATCACCTTTTCCAAGTGCTTGTGCCGCAAAAACATATTCTCTCTGGGACTCTGATAAAGTCTGGGATCTTATACTTCTAGCCATCCAAAGCCAACTGAGTGCTCCAATAATGATAATCATGTTAATAACACCCATGCTAGGTAAAAAGGCAGCAAGTACAATCATGACTGCCAAACTAGGTAATACAAGAAAGACATCTACAATTCTCATAAGGATATTTCCAACACGACCCTTTTTATAACCGGCATAAAGACCTACGAATACACCAACGAAACTTGTCAATAAGCCTGCTAAAACCCCAACTGATATTGTAATTCTAGCACCATGAACCACTTGAGAAAATATATCTTGTCCATAGCTGTTACAGCCAAGAGGATGCTTAAGCGATGGCTTTTCCCAAGCCATAAATTCAATTGCTTTTGGCTCATAAGGAGCTATAAGTGGCGCAAATATTGCGACCAATATAAACATGGATATAATACTAATACCTATTTTTGCTCTCGTATTACGAAGAATATATTTTTCGAAGTTCATTCTTAAATCAGATTTATGTTTTACTTGTGTTTGTTCTTTTTTATTCATCTTTTCACCTGTCCTTTCTTAATCCAACGTAACTCTCGGGTCGAGGAACGGGTAAACTAAATCTGCTAAAAAGTTCATGGTAATAATGCTGATTGCAATAATGGCAAAACAGCCTTGTACGATTGGATAGTCATGACTAAGAATAGCATTCATAATTGTTAAACCTATTCCAGGATAAGAAAAGATTAATTCTGTGGCAATGGCACCTGATACCGCAAATCCAAGGCTTAACATCAATCCAGTAAATGATGGTAAAAATGCATTTCTGAAGGCATATCTGAATAATATCGTTCTTCTGTGAAGACCTTTCGCTTGTGCCAACACCAAATAGTCTTCTGTAAATACCTGGAGTACATTACTTCTAAGTACAACCATTCTTCCTGCGAATGAAATAACAACGAGGGACAATATGGGCAGTGCAGCATGGTAGAATACATTGCCTATGAATTGTAGATTTGATACTTCTCCCATAGCCGCCGGTAATGCATGGGCCATAGGAAACCAATCTAGATAATATCCAAAAACCATTACAATCATCATAGCCACCCAAAAATAAGGTGTCGACTGAACATAAAAAGCGGTACCAACCATTATTGTATCCAATTTACCGCCCTTCTTCAATGCTGCAAGGGTTCCGAAAACCCATGCTAATCCGAAAGAGATGAGCGTTGACGTTAATACAATAAGCAAGGTCCAAGGTAGTGCTTTCAAAATAATTTGTGAAACCGGTACAGGAAATGATGTAAAAGATATCCCAAAATTCCCATGTAACAATTCTCTAATATATGAAAAATACTGAACAAAGATACTTTGATCCAACCCAAATTGCGCTCTAAGCAATTCTGCATACTCAGGGGAACCCATAGCATTGTTTGCTGCAATGAAATCAGCCGGATCACCGCCCATAGTACGGGGTAGGAGAAAATTCACAGTCAAAGCCACCCAAAGTGTGACAATGGCACTGAACAATCTTCTGATAAAATAAGATAGTGAGATGCCTCTCATGACTTACCTCCTCTTCAAAATTTGTTTATAATGACATATTTAGTTAGTGTGATACTAAAATTAGGCATAAACCAGGCAAGTATAACGATCAAACATATTCCTCCGAAATATACTTGCCTGTAATCATCTATTTACTAATTCTACAGATCAGTTTATATCATTATTTTTTGTAGATGTTAATCATAGACTGTGTACTTTCAAAAATCGGACGATCTTCAGGGAATCCGCCGAATTCGTCATCAAAATACGGAATGTGCCCACCAATGTTATACATTGGTATAAAGGGATAATCATTTGCTACTAGCACCTGTATATTATGGAAGAGCTCTTTTCTCTTGTTGGTATCTATCGTGTTACCCAGTTCCTCAAAAAGACTATCAACTTCTACGTTTCTGTAACGGAAGTAGTTGGTTCCTGTTGCAAGTTCACCTGTAGGTGCAGTCATTGAAGAGTTAAAGGAAGATGAGAGAGCTGCTTCAGGATCAAATGGGAAGGCAACAGGTAATTGACATAAATCATAATTTCCTGACATACCTAAACCGATTAATTCTGGCCAAGTTGCTAGCTTAGGAATAATTTCCACACCGAGATTTAGTAACCACTGTTGAACCATACCTGCTTCCATTTGCTGAGCCGGTGCACCTGATGCGTTGTAATAGGTGAAAGATAATTTAACTCCGTCTTTTTGGTATATTTTGTCTTTCCCTAGAGTATAACCAGCATCTTCTAGTAATTGTTTTGCTGCTGCAATATCAAACTGACCTAATTGATTGGCTTCATCACTGACTACATCACCAAATAAATCTGGTAACCAACCAAGACTTACAGGTGAAACAGCGTTATATTCACCTTTAGCAATCAACTTTGCTCTATCAACTGCCATAACCATAGCTTGTCGTACCACTGGATCAGAAAGTCCTGGCTTCTCGTTATTCATAGCAATAACAAAGTTCGTTTGTCCTGAATAAAGTTGTATATTCGAATTATCTTTTGATAAAATCTCCGGTGCACTACTCATTGCCATTGCTCCAGAGGTTGCTTCAATATCACCCTTTAATAAAGCTAAGGTTAAATTCGGTGCTGAGTTATACATGAGGACATTTATTCCATCAAGTTTTGGTGTACCGCCCCAATAATCTTTATTGGCAGTAAATTCCACATCCACTCCTGTGTTATATCTTGTCCACATAAAAGGTCCTGTACCGACTGGTTGTTCGTTTAAATATGTAGAAGGATCATTCCCATCCCACAAATGTTTAGGTACTATAAAAATCGCTGTTGAAAAGTTTTTAAAAGCTGTAAAAGTACTATTAAAATTAAAAATGACTTTATTACCGTCTGCCTCAATTGACTTGATTCGTTTACCAATGCCATAACGGTCTAGGACAGGATAATCAATCAAATTCTGATAAGTATAAACCACATCATCTGCCGTAAAAGGCTCTCCATCATGCCATTTAACACCATCTCTAAGAATTGACGTAAACTGAGAATAATCATCATTCCATGTAAACTCTTCCGCTAATGCCGGCTCAATCTCACCGGTTACTGGGTTTGCATAAAAAAGTTTTTCATACTGAAAAGGATAAGCAAAGACCCATACACCAGAGACCAGGTAAGGATTTTTGTTATTCATCTGGGTATCGAGAACATAATCACCTATCCTAAGAATGCCTCCTGATTGCGCTTGTGTTGCATCGGAATCAGAACCTCCAGAGTCCGTTGATTTTGAATCATCATCACCCGTTTTAGTATCTTGTTCACTTGTTGCAGATTTATCACCTGACTTATCAGTTGAATTGGAACATGCAGTGAATACTAACATCATAATGAGTAGCATTGAAATAACGCGTTTTACATTTTTCATACCTGGAAACCCTCCTTAAACATAATAGGCTGTTGCTAAAATCATTATACTTTATCCGTTCATGACAAAACATGCAATATGTTAGACAGTCTTTGTCATATATTCAGATTGTACAACTAACTATTTGCTCATTTGAGCTTAAAAGGAAATTTTAGCACAATATCCGTTCTATTAGGTTTTCGAATGATTTTCAACTCTGCATCATCTCCAAAATGGAGTTTTAAACGTTTATGAATGTTATACAAGCCAAACCCTTTTTTGTTATTTTTCAATGAATTATGGAAATTCCCATGTAAGGTTTGACCAATTTCAAAGTAGTCCTCATCAGAAATACCACACCCATTATCTGCAATGACCAACTCTACAGTTTCTTTATCTCTCAGACTTCCTGTGATACTAATCCATCCGTTTTCCTCTATGTCTTCAAGTCCATGCAGTACAGCATTCTCCACCAAAGGTTGCAGCAGCATTCTAAGGACGAGTGCATCGTATAACTCTGGTTCAATTTCCAGACAAAGCTCAAATCTGTCATCGAATCTTGCATTCATGATATTCATATACAGTTCAGTTATTTCAAGCTCGTCTTGAAGCCTAACAACCTCTTCACCTTGAATAGAATACCTAAAAAGATCTGATATAGAAGTAGCAATGTTTGCAATTTCATCCACATCATGATACACTGCCATCCCCCTAATAAGTTGAAGTGTATTATAAAGAAAATGGGGGTTAACCTGACTTTGCAAAGCATAGATTTCAGCTTCGTTCTTGAGTATTTCAACTTCATAAAGCTGGTTTTGTGTTTCAAAAATTGTTCTGTTAACCTTTTCAATCTCATCAAGCATCCGATTAATGCGTCTTGCTATAGAGTTTATATCGGGACTCTTAATTTCCTGAATACGTTTAGATCTTGAATGCGGTGCGATGCGTGACAGATCCTCTTTAAGCTGTATTATTGGAACCGTGATGTTTTGATTTACAAACCTGTCTGTAAACATGAGAAGTACAATAGTCATTCCAATAGTAACTAATATATAAATAATTAAATTGGTGCTGTTGGACTCTATAATTGATTTGCTTGAATTACCTAAAACTTTGATGTTGTAGTCATCAAACTGGGTAATAAATGTGGGATCACTTAGTTCAAGAACATTTAACCGATTTTGGCTAGGGTCTGCTTCGTTAGTAGCTAATACCTGTGTGTCATGTAGCAAGGCAAAAGAAGCTGTCTCAGGATTGACAGAAGTAATCATATTCTGTATAAAAGATAGGTTGTTAATAAATACAACAGTCGCTTTCTTACTCTGGTCATGAAAGAGACTGTCCAAATCATATAAAGGTGCAAAATATAAAAAATACTTTTCAGCTAAGTCAGATTCTCTCGGAAAGAAATAAAACCCTGTAATAGGGTTTGACAAATTTTTAAAATCATAATAATTTGATATTTCACCGATTATCTTGTCATTAATTCCCGCATAATAACTCATTGGTTTTCCATCCGAATCAACAACAACGATGTCAATAATGCTCTCATTAAACTGAATAACTGACTTTGACATTTCATAAACAGAAAGAATACTTTCTGTTCCTTTTACTGTGATATTATCTGAATAGTAATCTATAAGTGCTTGATTTATGGAATATGTGTAACTAGCCTTCTCTATATTACTCAGAGTAGTCTTTAGCCTTTCGGTTATACCTGTTCCTATGGACTCTGTATACTGAACTTCCCTTTTGACATTTTCTCTCATAATAAATATGAGTATGGATATATGAATAAACAATGCGGTTGTAAGAGAAATAATAATAAAATAATGAAATTTCTTCTTGATATTCCAATTCAATTTCATCCCTTATTCACCTGTCCTTTTTTAACCATCGTTCTATACTGTCCCGGTGACACAGATTCATATTTTTTAAACACTTTGCTGAAATAAAACACATCTGTAAAACCGATTCGAATAGCAATGTTCTTAATTGGCTCCTTTGTATTCCTAAGTAGGTGCTTGGCTGCATTAATTCTTACTTTTGCTAAATAACTTGAAAAAGTTGTATTTAAGTTCTTTTGGAATAAATGACAAATATAGTTCTTATTCATGTAAAATTGTTCTGCCATATCGATCAGCATAATTTTCTCTGAATAATGCGTTTCCAAATATCTTAGGAGTTCCTCAAAATTTGATTTACTCTCCTCGTCCATATCGTTTTGTGATAAATGGAATGTTAGCTCTTTGTCAGTAGAAGAATCTAGTTTTCTCCTCAAACCTTTAAGTAATGATCCCAAATCGCTTGGATTTATTGGTTTCAGGCAATATTCTGTTACACCCATTTTAATGGCCTGTCTTGCACTTTCAAAATCAGAATGAGCACTAATAATAACAAATTCGGGTTTATTACTGATACTCTTAACGCTTTCTATCAGTTTTATCCCATTTATTTTCGGCATTTTAATATCTGTAAAAATAACATCAGGATCTAAAGCTTCAAATTCCTCCAATGCTTTCGTTGGACTTGTAAAAGTCTTGATTACCTCGAATCCATACTCTTCCCAAGTAATTGATTTTGTAAAATCTATCAATGACCATCTTTCATCATCTACAATTATAACTTTGTACATTTTCGCCTCCAATCATTGCCAATAATTATGCTTATTATATTTACTACAAGTATTGTTAATGCTCCCTGCATTTCCATACCATTAAGACCTAAAAATGTCACGTCATGTCCATACCTGCCATCAGCGTTTTGCATAAAAAGGCTTAAGATATTTCTATTATACCAAGAAAGTGTAGATAATAGCTATTTATTTTATTAATTACATTATAAATTTAGGCACTTTAACCTATAAGATTGCGCCTATGGTGGGCGCACAAACAAAAAGGGGCTATCGGAAAATCAATATCATTTAGGTTGAGAAATCTTCAAAAGAACCTCGAATAAAAAATATGCGAGGTTCTTTTTTGTAATAAAATTTTGCAGAGATGTAATATCTCCTTTTGTTTTTTCGTGATTACATCTTGGAGTATTAACTAATGGATTTTTTTTAACCATTTTTTACTCATTTTGCTGTTGCACTTCTTGTTTAATTTTGTGACTCGCCTCTTTCTTTTTTATTTAGGGGCAGTTCGTTTTGCACTGCCCCTTTACATATCACAAATTTACTCTTGAGCATTTGTACAGTCAACATAATATGCAGACTTATTCCCACTTGAATCACTAGCAACAATTCCTATGTTACCAAATCCACTATAATTGAATGTTGTAGTATTAGTAAGTGTGGCAATAGGGCTGCCACCATATTGAGCAATAGCACTTAAATTATTAAGAGCATAAAATGCAGAATAGTAAAGCGTATAAGTTATATCACCACCTGAATCATCTACTGCTGGATCCCAAGTTACAGTTACAGCATTAAATGAAGCATTTGCTCCAGGAACAGGAGGTTGTCTATCAATGTTTGGTGTTTGTATACTTCCTACATTATAAATTGACCTATTAGTAAAAAAGTCTTGTGCTAGTATATTGACGTATATTGTTGTGTCTGCAGGATATGTCGTTAAGACACCTTGACCATTAGCAGTAGACCCAACTTGCTTACCAAATACAAACTTAGTTGAGTTACTTGGATAGTAAGATACGATGCCAGCTAAGTTATCTACGTCACTTTGTGTTGTAGAATAACCTACATAAAATGCATCAGCAGTGCCAGCAAAGTCACTTGGAAGAACAAAATCAACCTGTATGTTATTACTAGCATCTATACTAAGTGTCAGATTACCATCCACTATTGTTGGAGGGACAACATCATTGGTTTTTATAAAATTTGAAGCAGTAGATGTGATATTGCCTGCCGCATCCCTAACATATATCTTGAAGAAAATATCAGTATATGAGTCAAGTCCAGTTACTGTTTTTGTTGTAATATTTTTTTCGTATGTTCCGAAAGGTACATAAGTTGAACCATCATTTGCGTGATAAACTAGATATTCTAAATCACTTGCAGCAGTTAAATTATCTGTTGCTGCTGTCCAAGTTACTGTTACATCAGTTCCTGTACCTTTTACTAAGCTAAACGCCCCACTATTTCCAAATACAGGTCCAGTAGTATCTGACGTCGCAGTTGTAAGAGTAGTATACATAGCCTTATTACCGGCTTGATCAGTAACGATAACGTTTAAATAATAAGTTGTAGTATCACTTAAACCATTAATATCTACACTTGATATATCTGCACTTGCACTTCCAAATGGCGTTCCATTTGTTTCAATGTTACTTATAGTGTCCAGATTATTACTTGTTGAGTAGTATGCTTGATAGGTCAAGGCTGTATCAGGTGACATATTGTCAGTTGCCTTATTCCAGCTTAAAGTCATGCTATTTCCGGTCACACTTGAAACTGAAAGTGTTGAATTTCCTATGGTAGGTGCTACAGTATCTGCTGTTTGTAGCATCTGCATAGTATATACTGCTTTATTTCCTGCTTCATCTGTTACTAAAACATTGAAGTAATAACTCGTATCTGAGTTAAGTCCAGTTACATCAATAGTCGCAATATCTGCAGTTGCAACACCAAATGGTGTTCCATTTGTAGTCATATTAGCTACTGTATCAATGTTATTACTTAATGAGTAATAGGCTTGATAAGTTAAAGCACTTGCAGCTGACCTGTTGTCAGTAGCTTTTGTCCAGTTCAAAGTTATGCCACTTGCAGTAGCACTTGAGCCGCTTATAGTACCACTGTTTCCTACTGTAGGTGCTATAGTGTCCGTAGTCTGAAGCATTTGCATTGTGTATACTGCTTGATTTCCTGCTTCATCTGTTACAAGTACATTAAAGTAGTAATCCGTATTTGGATTTAGACCACTTACATCTACAGTTGATATATCTGCACTTGCACTTCCAATAGGAGTACCATTAGTCATATTAGCAACACTATCAATATTATTTGATGTTGAATAATAAGTTTGATAAGTTAGTGCTGTAGCTAATGATTTGTTATCACTTGCTTTTGTCCAGTTAAGTGTAAGGCTATTAGTCGTAATACTTGATCCAGAAATTGTACCACTGTTTCCTACTGTAGGTGCTTCTGTATCAGCAGTTCTTTCCGTTTGAGCTGCATATGCTGATTGATTTCCAGCTTCATCTGTTACAAGGACATTAAAATAATATACAGTGTTTTGAGTAAGTCCTGTTACATCAATTGATCCTATATCATTTACAGGACTTCCAAATGGTGTTCCATTTGCCTTCATGTTTGCTACATCATCTATATTATTTGTTGTTGAATAATAAGTTTGATAAGTCAAACCACTTGCGGCTGACCTGTTGTCTGTTGCTTTTATCCAAATTAATCTTATCCCACTACCTGTAATGTTTGATGTAGAGATACTTGAATTAGATACTGTTGGAGCTAGGGTATCTGAAGTCTGTAGCATCTGCATAGTGTAAACAGCTTGGTTTCCTGCTTCATCTGTTACTAGTACATTAAAGTAATAATCAGTATTTGCACTTAAACCAGTTACATCTTTACTTGCTATATCTGTCCCGGCTGTATCAAATGGTGTTCCATTTGTAATTGCATTGCTCACAGTATCAATATTATTGATTGTTGAATAATATACCTGATAAGTTAAAGTAGTAGCTAGTGACCTATTGTCTGTGGCCTTTGTCCAGCTTAATGTAAGTCCACTTGCACTTATATTTGATCCACTTAACACACCGCTGTTTCCTACACTTGGCGCTTGTGTATCAGCAGTTTGAAACATTTGTGAAGTGTACACTGCTTGATTGCCTGCCTCATCTGTAACTAGTACATTGAAATAATAATCAGTATTTGCGGTTAAGCCAGTAACGTTTAGAGTTGCAATATCGTTTGTTGCGCTTACATATGGTGTTCCATTTGTTTTTACGTTAGATAAAGTATCAATATTATTAGTAGTTGAATAATATACTTGATATGTTAAAGCGCTCGCTGCTGACTTATTATCACTAGCTTTTGTCCAGTTAAGAGTAAGACTATTTGCACCTATACTTGAACCTACTAATGTTCCGCTGTTACCAGCTACAGGTGCTACTGTGTCTAAAGTAGCTAGGACCTGCATAGTATAAGCCGCTTGGTTTCCTGCTTCATCTGTAACTAAGATATTGAAGTAGTAACTTGTGTCTGAGTTAAGTCCAATTACATTTACAGATGCTATATCTGCTGCAGCACTTGCAAAAGCTATCCCATTTGTAGTCATATTCGTTACTGTATCAATGTTATTACTTAATGAGTAATAGACTTGATAAGTTAGAGCACTTGCAGCTGACCTGTTGTCTGTTGCCTTTGTCCAGTTTACTGTAAGACCACTTGCATTCGCATTTGATCCACTTATTGTTCCACTATTTCCTACAGTTGGAGCTAAAGTATCCGTTGTCTGTAACGTTTGCATGCTATAAACTGCCTGGTTACCTACTTCATCTGTTACTAATACATTGAAGTAATAAGTTGTATTTGCAGTCAAGCCAGTTATATCAACAGATGCCATGTCTGCTACTGCACTTGCAAATGGCGTTCCATTTGTAGTCACATTAGCTACTGTGTCTATATTATTAGATGCTGAGTAATAGACTTGATAAGTCAAATCTGTTGCTAGTGACCTATTGTCCGTCGCCTTGGTCCAGTTTAGTGTAAGACCACTTGCACTAATATTTGAGCCAGCTATTGTACCACTATTGCCTGCAACTGGCGCTGTAGTATCAGGCGATAGATTAGTCTTTTGAGATTGACTTGTATAGAGACTCTTATTACCTGCTTCATCACTTACGATGACATTGAAGTAGTACGTTGTATCTTCACTTAAGCCTGTTACATCTTTTGTCGCGATATCTGCGCTTGCAGTCCCGATAGGTGTTCCGTTTGTTTCTGTATTGCTTACAGTATCTAAGTTATTACTTGTTGAGTAATATGCTTGATAAGTCAGAGCAGTTGATGCTGACTTGTTGTCTGTTGCCTTAGTCCAGTTAAGTGTTAGACCTGTTACATCAACATTTGTAACTGTTATAGTCCCACTGTTACCTACTACTGGTGCTACTGTGTCTAAGGTAGCTAGGACCTGCATAGTATAAGCTGCTTGGTTTCCTGCCTCATCTTTTACTAATATATTGAAGTAATAAGTTGTATCTGAGTTTAAACCTGTTACATTTACAGAAGCTATATCCACTGCCACACTTGCAAATGGAGTTCCATTTGTAGTCACATTAGCTACTGTGTCTATATTATTAGATGTTGAGTAATAGACTTGATAAGTCAAAGCTGTTGCTAATGACCTATTGTCCGTCGCCTTGGTCCAGTTTAGTGTAAGACCACTTGCACTAATATTTGAACCTGTTATCGTTCCGCTATTTCCTGCAACTGGTGCTGTAGTATCAGGCGATAAATTAGTCTTTTGAAAGAAGCTAGTATACATTGACTTATTGCCAGCTTCATCAGTCACAATTACATTGAAATAGTAAGTCGTATCTTCAGTTAAGCCTGTTACATCTATTGTCGCTATGTCTGCACTTGAAGTTCCAATAGGTGTTCCGTTTGTTTCTGTATTGCTTACAGTATCTAAGTTATTACTTGTTGAGTAATATGCTTGATAAGTCAGAGCAGTTGATGCTGACTTGTTGTCTGTTGCCTTAGTCCAGTTAAGTGTTAGTCCTGTTACATCAACATTTGCAACTGTTATAGTCCCACTGTTACCTACTACTGGAGCTACTGTATCTAAAGTAGCTAGGACCTGCATAGTATAAGCTGCTTGGTTTCCTACCTCATCTTTTACTAATACATTGAAGTAGTAAGTTGTGTCTGAGTTTAGACCTGTTACATTTATAGTTGCTATATCTGTTGCTGCACTTCCAAATGCTGTTCCATTTGTAGTCATGTTGCTTACTGTATCTATGTTATTAGATGTTGAGTAATAGACTTGATAAGTCAAGGCTGTAGCTAATGATCTATTGTCCGTTGCTTTTGTCCAGTTTAATGTAATACTGTTTGCACCTACATTTGAGCCTATTATTGCTCCACTATTGCCTACAGTTGGAGCTACAGTATCAGAAGTCTGCAGCATCTGCATAGTGTAAACTGCTTGATTACCAGCCTCATCTTTTACAAGTACATTGAAGTAGTAAGTTGCGTCTGAATTTAGACCAGTTACATCTACAGAAGCTATATCTGGTACTGCACTTGCAAATGGCGTTCCATTTGTAGTCACATTAGCTACTGTGTCTATATTATTAGATGTTGAGTAATAGACTTGATAAGTCAAGGCTGTAGCTAATGATCTATTGTCCGTTGCCTTGGTCCAGTTTAATGTAAGTCCATTTGCACCTACATTTGAACCTGTTATCGTTCCGCTATTTCCTGCAACTGGTGCTGTAGTATCAGGCGATAAATTAGTCTTTTGAGAGAAGCTAGTATACATTGACTTATTGCCAGCTTCATCAGTCACAATTACATTGAAGTAGTAAGTCGTATCTTCATTTAAGCCTGTTACATCTATTGTCGCTATGTCTGCACTTGCAGTCCCGATAGGTGTTCCGTTTGTTTCTGTATTGCTTACAGTATTTAAGTTATTACTTATTGAGTAATAAGCTTGATAAGTCAAGGCAGTTGATGCTGACTTGTTGTCAGTCGCTTTGGTCCAGTTTAAAGTCAGACTTGTTACATCAACATTTGATACAGTCATATTTCCACTATTACCAGCTACTGGTGCTACTGTGTCTAAAGTCGCTAAACTCTTCGTAGTATAAGCTGCTTGATTGCCAGCTTCATCTTTTACTAATACATTAAAATAGTAAGTTGTGTTTGGACTTAATCCAGTCACATCTATTGTTTTTATATCTCCTCCTATAGTTCCTACATCCCCTGGGCTTCCAAATGGTGTTCCATTTGTGGTCATATTAGTTGCAGTATCTATGTTATTAGATGTGGAGTAGTAGACTTGATAAGCCAAAGCTGTAGCTAATGACCTATTGTCTGTCGCATCCATCCAAATTAGTGTAAGACCACTAGCACTTACGTTTGAGCCAGCTATTGCACCACTATCACCTGCAACTGGCGCTGTAGTATCAGGTGATAGATTGGTCTTTTGAGATTGACTTGTATAGAGACTCTTATTACCTGCTTCATCACTTACGATGACATTGAAGTAGTAAGTTGTATCTTCACTTAAGCCTGTTACATCTATTGTCGCTATGTCTGTACTAGCAGTTCCTATAGGTGTTCCGTTTGTTTCTGTATTGCTTATTGTATCTAAATTATTACTCGTTGAGCGATATGCTTGATAAGTCAGAGCAGTGCCTGCTGACTTGTTGTCTATTGCCTTAGTCCAGTTAAGTGTTAGTCCTGTTACATCAACATTTGCAACTGTTATAGTCCCACTGTTACCTACTACTGGAGCTACTGTATCTAAAGTAGCTAGAGTCTGCATATTATAAGCTGCTTGGTTACCTACCTCATCTTTAACTAGTACATTGAAGTAGTATGTTGTGTCTGAGTTAAGACCTGTTACATTTATAGTTGCTATATCTGCTGCTGCACTTCCAAATGCTGTTCCATTTGTAGTAACGTTGCTTACTGTGTCTATATTATTAGATATTGAGTAATAGACTTGATAAGTCAAAGCCGTTGCTAATGATCTATTGTCCGTTGCCTTTGCCCAGCTTAGAGTAAGTCCATTGGCACTAATATTTGAACCTGCTATTGCACCACTATTGCCTACTATTGGAGCTGTAGCATCAGGCGATAAATTAGTCTTTTGAGAGAAGCTAGTATACATTGACTTATTGCCAGCTTCATCAGTCACAATTACATTGAAGTAGTAAATCGTATCTTCATTTAAGCCTGTTACATCTATTGTTGCTATGTCTACACTTGAAGTCCCGATAGGTGTTCCGTTTGTTTCTGTATTGCTTACAGTATCTAAGTTATTGCTTGTTGAGTAATATGCTTGATAAGTCAGAGCAGTTGATGCTGACTTGTTGTCTGTTGCCTTAGTCCAGTTAAGTGTTAGTCCTGTTACATCAACATTTGCAACTGTTATAGTCCCACTGTTACCTACTACTGGAGCTACTGTATCTAAAGTAGCTAGAGTCTGCATATTATAAGCTGCTTGGTTACCTACCTCATCTTTAACTAGTACATTGAAGTAGTATGTTGTGTCTGAGTTAAGACCTGTTACATTTATAGTTGCTATATCTGCTGCTGCACTTCCAAATGCTGTTCCATTTGTAGTAACGTTGCTTACTGTGTCTATATTATTAGATATTGAGTAATAGACTTGATAAGTCAAAGCCGTTGCTAATGATCTATTGTCCGTTGCCTTTGCCCAGCTTAGAGTAAGTCCATTGGCACTAATATTTGAACCTGCTATTGCACCACTATTGCCTACTATTGGAGCTGTAGTATCAGGCGATAAATTAGTCTTTTGAGATTGACTTGTATAGAGACTCTTGTTACCTGCTTCATCAGTCACAATTACATTGAAGTAGTAAGTTGTATCTTCACTTAAGCCTGTTACATCTATCGTCACTATGTCTGTACTAGCAGTTCCTATAGGTGTTCCGTTTGTTTCTGTATTGCTTACAGTATCTAAGTTATTACTTGTTGAGTAATATGCTTGATAAGTCAAGGCAGTGCCTGCTGACTTGTTGTCTGTTGCCTTAGTCCAGTTAAGTGTAAGACTTGTTACAGCAACATTTGTAACTGTCATAGTCCCACTATTACCTACTACTGGAGCTACTGTGTCTAAGGTAGCTAAGCTCTTCGTAGTATAAGCTGCTTGATTGCCTGCCTCATCTTTTACTAATACATTGAAGTAGTAAGTTGTGTCTGAGTTTAGACCTGTTACATTTACAGAAGCTATATCCGCTGCTGCACTTGCAAATGGTGTTCCATTTGTAGTAACGTTGCTTACTGTGTCTATATTATTAGATATTGAGTAATAGACTTGATAAGTCAAAGCTGTAGCTAATGATCTATTGTCCGTTGCCTTGGTCCAGTTTAGTGTAAGACCACTTGCACTAATATTTGAACCTGCTATTGTACCACTATTGCCTACTACTGGCGCTGTAGTATCAGGCGATAAATTAGTCTTTTGAGAGAAGCTAGTATACATTGACTTATTGCCAGCTTCATCAGTCACAATAACATTGAAGTAGTAAGTTGTATCTTCACTTAAGCCTGTTACATCTATTGTCGCTATGTCTGCGCTTGCAGTCCCGATAGGTGTTCCGTTTGTTTCTGTATTGCTTACAGTATCTAAGTTATTACTTGTTGAGTAATATGCTTGATAAGTCAGAGCAGTCGATGCTGACTTGTTGTCAGTCGCTTTGGTCCAGTTTAAAGTCAGACTTGTTACATCAACATTTGATACAGTCATATTTCCACTATTACCAGCTACCGGAGCTACTGTGTCTAATGTAGCTAAACTCTTCGTAGTATAAGCTGCTTGATTGCCTGCCTCATCTGTTACTAATACATTGAAGTAGTACGTTGTGTCTGAGTTTAGACCTGTTACATTTACAGAAGCTATATCCGCTGCTGCACTTGCAAATGGTGTTCCATTTGTAGTCATATTAGTTACTGTATCAATGTTATTACTTAATGAGTAATAGACTTGATAAGTTAAAGCACTTGCAGCTGACCTGTTGTCTGTTGCCTTTGTCCAGTTTACTGTAAGACCACTTGCACTAATATTTGAGCCCGCTATTGTACCACTATTACCTACTACTGGCGCTGTAGTATCAGGTGATAGATTGGTCTTTTGAAATTGACTTGTATAGAGACTCTTATTACCAGCTTCATCACTTACGATGACATTGAAGTAGTAAGTTGTATCTTCACTTAAGCCTGTTACATCTATCGTCGCTATATCTGTACTAGCAGTTCCTATAGGTGTTCCGTTTGTTTCTGTATTGCTTATTGTATCTAAGTTATTACTCGTTGAGCGATATGCTTGATAAGTCAAAGCAGTGCCTGCTGACTTGTTGTCTGTTGCCTTAGTCCAGTTTAGTGTTAGACTTGTTACATCAACATTTGATACAGTCATATTTCCACTATTACCAGCTAATGGTGCTACTGTGTCTATAGTAGCTAAGCTCTTCATAGTATAAGCTGCTTGGTTTCCTGCCTCATCTTTTACTAATACATTGAAGTAGTATGTTGTATCTGAGTTAAGACCTGTTACATTTATAGTTGCTATATCTGCTGCTGCACTTGCAAATGCTGTTCCATTTGTAGTCATGTTGCTTACTGTATCTATGTTATTAGATGTTGAGTAATAGACTTGATAAGTCAAGGCTGTAGCTAATGATCTATTGTCCGTTGCTTTTGTCCAGTTTATTGTAATACTGTTTGCACTAATATTTGAACCTGCTATTGTACCACTATTACCTACTACTGGCGCTGTAGTATCAGGTGATAGATTAGTCTTTTGAGATTGACTTACATAGAGACTCTTATTACCAGCTTCATCACTTACGATGACATTGAAGTAGTATGTTGTATCTTCACTTAAGCCTGTTACATCTATTGTCGCTATGTCTGTGCTTGCAGTCCCAATAGGTGTTCCATTTGTTTCTGTATTGCTTACAGTATCTAAGTTATTACTTGTTGAGTAATATGCTTGATAAGTTAAGGCAGTGCCTGCTGACTTGTTGTCCGTCGCCTTGGTCCAGTTTAGTGTAAGACCACTTGCACTAATATTTGAACCTCCTATTGCACCACTATCGCCTACTACTGGCGCTGTAGTATCAGGTGATAGATTAGTCTTTTGAGATTGACTTGTATAGAGACTCTTGTTACCAGCCTCATCACTTACGATGACATTGAAATAGTATGTAGTATCTTCACTTAAGCCTGTTACATTTATTGTCGCTATGTCTGCGCTTGCAGTCCCGATAGGTGTTCCATTTCTTTCTGTATTGCTTATTGTATCTAAATTATTGCTTGTTGAGTAATAGACTTGATAAGTCAAAGCTGTTGCTAATGACCTATTGTCCGTCGCCTTGGTCCAGTTTAGTGTAAGACCACTAGCACTTACGTTTGAGCCTGCTATTGCACCACTATCACCTGCAACTGGCGCTGTAGTATCAGGCGATAGATTAGTCTTTTGAGATTGACTTGTATAGAGACTCTTATTACCTGCTTCATCACTTACGATGACATTGAAATAGTATGTAGTATCTTCACTTAAGCCTGTTACATCTATTGTCGCTATGTCTGTACTAGCAGTTCCAATAGGTGTTCCGTTTGTTTCTGTATTGCTTACAGTATCTAAGTTATTGCTTGTTGAGTAATAGACTTGATAAGTCAAAGCTGTAGCTAATGACCTATTATCTGTAGCCTTTGTCCAGTTTAGTGTAAGTCCATTTGCACCTACATTTGAACCTGTTATCGTTCCGCTATTTCCTGTAACTGGTGCTGTAGTATCAGGCGATAAATTAGTCTTTTGAGAGAAGCTAGTATACATTGACTTATTGCCAGCTTCATCAGTCACAATTACATTGAAGTAATAAGTCGTATCTTCAGTTAAGCCTGTTACATCTATTGTGGCTATGTCTGCCCTTGAAGTTCCAATAGGTGTTCCGTTTGTTTCTGTATTGCTTACAGTATCTAAGTTATTACTTGTTGAGTAATAAGCTTGATAAGTCAAGGCAGTGCCTGCTGATCTATTATCTGTTGCCTTAGTCCAGTTAAGTGTTAACCCTGTTACAGCAACATTCGATGCTGTAATTGTTCCGCTGTTGCCTACAGTTGGTGCTTCAACGTCAGGTGTAAGATTTGTCTTCTGAGACATGGCTGTATACATGCTCTCATTGCCTGCTTCATCTGTTACGATTACATTGAAATAGTAAGTTGTATCTTCACTTAAACCTGTTACATTTATTGTTCCTATATCTGCACTTGCAGTTCCAATAGGTGTTCCGTTTGTTTCAGTATTGCTTATTGTATCTAAGTTATTGCTAGTTGAATAATAAGCTTGATATGTTAAAGCAGTCGATGCTGATATGTTGTCTGTTGCCTTTGTCCAGTTTAGTGTCAGACCTGTTACATCGACATTTGTAATTGTCATAGTCCCGCTATTACCTACTGCTGGTGCTTCTGTATCAGGGATCAGACTAGTTTTTTGAGTTTTGGTTGAATATAAACTCTTATTGCCAATTTGATCTTTAACAATTATGTTGAAATAGTATGTTGTGTCAGGGTTAAGTCCTGTTACATTTACAGTAGCAATATCAGTAGAAGCTGAACCAATTAATGTTCCATTAGTTTCAGTATTGCTTACAGTATCTAGGTTATTACTTGTTGATAAGTAAGCTTCATAGATTAAATTACTCGCAATTGATGCATTATCTGTCGCTTTTATCCAATTTAATGTAAGTCCTGTAGTCCCAATGTTTGATACTGAAATTGTTCCACTGTTACCTACTGTTGGTCCCACTGAATCTTCTTTTACTTCAATACTGATTGTTTTTTGACCTGTATTACCAGAACTGTCATTACACGTTACTATGATTGAGTAAGTTCCTACTGTACTTAGGTCAACACTATCAGTTATCATGCTATCTATAATGGTTATAGGACCATCAGCATCGTCATTTGCAGTAAAATATGATTTCCAATCAGGCTTTACAGTGTCGACTCCCTTATAAAATACTGTTTTCTTGCTAGTATCTACCGTAATAACAGGTGGTATTACATTTGCCATAATCCTCATATCATAGGTTGCTGTAGCTGAGTTACCAGCTGCATCTGAAACATTGATAGTTATTGGATAGACCCCAGCTTTAGTAATGTCCACATTTTCTGTAATCATTGCTTGTGTTACAGTAATATCTCCGTCTAAATCATCTTTAACTTTGAAAAGTCCTGTCCAATCTGGTTCTGTACTGATTTGTCCTAGTGTATAAAATGGGTTAACGTTTGAAAATCCAAAGCTAATTTCAGGTGGAGTAGTATCAACTCTGGTTGATACCTTAGTATGTGTTGGTACCATTTCACCATTATTTATTTGCCAAATATAATTGAAATCCCATACTTTATCAGACCAATTATTTGTGCTTGTGAAGAAACCAGCTGTAGAAAACTGACTTACTGAAACATCTGCACCATTAACATCACTTCCTGTACCTGATGTTCCAACTACAGAGTTAATAGTCATATCTGATTTAGCGTAATTCGATTGAAGTGTCTCAAAACCCTCAGTTACACCTATGAATCTATTAGCAACACCAGGTTTGCTTGTGATTGTATTATTGTAAGCTATTGAGTTGCTAATTGTTCCTGAACTTGTTTGACCTATCAAACCACCAATTCCACTACTAGAAGCATAATTAGGATCACCATGAACATCACCACTCGAATAGCAGTATGCAATCGTTATGACTCTAATTGGAAATTGGTAATATGATCCCACTAAACCACCAACTTTAGTTTTACCTGTAACATTTCCAGTTGCATAAGAATTTAATACTCCAACATTCCCAGAATCAGTTTGTATATTTCCAATTAAACCTCCTACTGAAGCATCTCCGGTTATAGTCGCTGATGAGGAATTGTACTGGTATATTCCACCATCTATTTTACCTATTAATCCACCTACATCACTAGTACCTGTTACAGTACCTTTAGCATTTGAATTCTCTACAGTAGTACCTGAAGATAAGCCAATTAATCCACCGATTCTATCTTTACCATTTATAGTTCCATTAGAACTTGACTGATCCACTTTTGAGTTCGAGTCTTTACCTATCAAACCACCAATGTCATTTAAACCTTTAACATTAGTAAGTGAGTGGCAATTAGTGATTTCTGTATCACTTGATGATCCAATTAACCCACCTAGCATGTTGTTTAAAAACTCTGGGCCAGTTCCAATACCATTTACACTACCTTTTGTAGATGAGTTTTTAATAGTTGATGACTGTGACTCCCCAGCTAGCAAACCACCTAAGCCAGCTTTTATGTTCAAAGTACCTTCAGCACTAGAATCAGTAATAGTTCCGTTATTAACATTCCCAACTAAAATCCCAACTCTATTTTGTCCAGTAACTTTTGCATTTGTCATTTTTAAGTTTTTAACAGTAGCGCCATCACCACGCCCTATAAATCCTATTTCGTCATGAGTAGGTATATTGATATAAAGCTTACTGATGGTATGACCATTTCCATCTATAGTCCCAGTAAATGGGCTAGCTATATTACCTGCATTTGACATAGTAATAGGAATAAAGCCTTTTCCAGAGTTAAGCGCTGTTAACGCTGATTTTAATGTTTCATCAACATCACCATCACCATCTCTATCTCGTGTATCTTTAATATTTGGATTTTCATATGAATCATCAGATTCAAAATCTAGATCTCTTACTAACTCATAATATGAGTTTAAAGCATACTGCTTACTACCATCTGTATAACCAGAACCTATAAGTGCTAAATCTTCTATTGATTCTATTTCATAAGCCGTTGCTGCACTTAGTCCATCTCCGGCCATGTATGTGTCTTTCATTTTAAAAGTAATTGTCTTACTTGCAGTATTACCTGCATCGTCTCTAGCATTTAGTGTAATAGTATAGTCGCCTACTTTTGTAATATCTACTGTTCCAGATATCATACTAGCAGTAACAGTAATTGCTCCATCTCTATTATCAGTTACTGAAAAATACTTAGTCCAGTCTGGTTGTTCAGCTATTACATTTACTGTAGCAGACATTAATTTATTAGTAGTCAGTGTTATAACTGGAGCTACTTGATCAGTTGGTGTAGTTGGAGTACTAGGTGTGCTGCCCCCTGATGAAGGAGGATTTACAACTACTGGCGTATTCTTCTTATCTACCTGCGTGCCGCCCTCTATTTCCTTTCCATCAACTAGTGTTCCTTTTATACCTTCTTCAACAATAACTTTAGTGATTTCTGCTTCAACTTTGATATTATCAGCTTTTACAAGTACTTCTTCAATAGAACCCTTACCTGATATAACAGAACCTTCTGCTTTTTCGGTTATCTGAACATTTTCAATCTTGCCCAAGTTATCTATAGCTACAGCCTTAGCTTCAACTACGATTTCCTTTATAGCGGTACCCTGTCTGATTTCTACTGATTCAGCACCAACTACCTTTACATTCTTATATTCAGCTTTACCATCGATGATTACATTGGATTGGCCTGCAATAACGATTTCAGGTACAACTATACCTTCCTCAGCAACAACCCTAACTGCATCTCCTTGTTTTTTAATGATTATGCCTTCAAATGATGAATTGCCTAAAATTGTGATTGAATTCTTACCACCACCATTTACAATGAAACTACCTTTTACTTGTGTGTTATTTATAGTTGCTTCACCTTCACCTACACCAGGAGCTATGATTAAATCACCTGAGATAGTGGAGTCCTTTAAGACTACATCAGGACTATTAATGATAACTGTACCTTCATATGTACCTGTAACCTGCCCCTTTTCAGTTACCCATTCAGCTAGAATGTTATCAAAAATCTTAACGATAGATGCTCTTCTTATATTTGATTCAGGTTCGAAATCGCCACTAGGCATTCCTACTATATAACCCTTGTTATAGAAGGATAAGATATACCCTCTTGCAGTGTCTGCAATTTGCTTATCATCATTAAAATAAGTTGGACCTTCAGTTGGGTCGATACCAAAAGCCTTAGCAAACATCACAACAACTTCCTGTCTTGTCGCTAATTCTTCAACCCTTAATTGTCCCTCAACATCTGTCATGGTTCCTGCCTTAACGTTCTTTAGAACCGCCTCAGTATACCAAGTGTCTTTTAAATCAGCAAAAGTATTTTGACCTACCTCTTGATACTTCATAAGATTATCAATTATAGTGGCTACCTCTGCTATTGTAATATTATCATTGGGTCTGAAATAACCCTGATAACCCTGAAGTAGACCTTCAGCTGACCACTTCAGTATTTCTTTTTCAGCCCAGTGTCCTTCTGTATCAAGATACTCAAGTGCTTGAGCATTTGCTGACTCAATACTTGTGAACATTAATATGATAATAAGTATTAATGATACAAAACTTTTCTTACTCATTGATTTTCCATCTCCTTTATTACTTTCTTCAAAATCTAAAACTAGCATACAAAGCTAGTATACTAAACGAAACTGACATTTGGCTGACAAAACACTGACAAAAAGAACAGATTATTCTGCTCTTTTGTTACATAACTTTCTGTTTATTACTCTCTTTTCCTCATACATTCTTTCATCAACTAATGCAATTAAATCTTCAATTGAACTTCACCAATCTCATTATTAGAAGCAACTCCGTGACTTAAAGAAATTCTATACTTTTTCAACTTTTACAAATAAGGCAAAAAGAGCAGTCCTTTTTGAGGAATCTGCTCTTTTTGTGTTTTTATTTAGGGGCAGTTCGTTTTGCGACTGCCCCTTATGAATATGATTTGTACACATGGAATTGTATCTTAATTACTTGTCACATTTTTGTTGCATCTTCAGGAATTATATATTGTTTTTTTCACTCTCTTTTCATGACTAGGTTTTTATACTCTGAGTAGTCTTATTACATATGCTTAATCGTCACTTTGAATCACTTTATTACCGCGCTCTTTAATATTCTTGATTGTTGTCTCCAGGTCTTGGGCACCAACAAAGTATTTTTCTACTTCTTCATTGATAACCGTTTCGTATTTAGCATTATTAGGACCTGTTACTTTTTCTGTAACAAAAATCTCTTTTTCAGCTAAGAAGTACTTTTTAAGGGTTTCTGAGTCTAACCCTTCTCCGCTTAACTCTTCACCAATGGTGACATATAAGTCAGGTTGTTCAACCGTCTGGATTGCTTCTGGCTCTGTACTTGCATATTTGGCTGCAATTCTTACTAAATCCATACAGATTTCATAGGCTAATTGTGGATGTTCAGATGTCACACCAACAGCTAGACCACCTACAACACCCCATGTTTTCCAATCTGTTCCTGCATCAACGGGTAATGGTGCAATACCAAGGTCCCAGTCACGAGGGTATGTCTCTCGATCTGCAGCCCAGTTCAATAACCAAGGACCTTGCATAAACATGCCATACTTGCCATTAAAAAAGGATTGAGGAGGTATTTTCGCTGTTACTAATTCGGATTGGGTGGGAATACTCTTAGCCTCATGTTGCATCTTATACGTATCTTCTAAAGCTTTACTAAAAATAGGGTCTTCAATGTTAGAAAGGCCTTCTTCATTATAGAAGTGCTCGCCACCACCTAGATTTAGGATGGCTTCACCATACCAAAACATGGGCCAAGTCATGTGTAATGCACCGTATATTTTGTCTCCACCTTCGCCGCTTGTCAATTTTGCAGCCGTTTCTCGATATTCATCCCAAGTCATTGGCACGTCTGGGTCTGGATAAGGTACACCGGCGTCATCAAAAATTTTCTTATTATAATAGAGAACCCATTTTGTTGTATTGTGAGGAACAATGGATGTTTTTCCATCATTCATAGCACTTTCAGCATATCCACCAAAATCTTTTTTGAAATCAGTGCCTGCTGTCTCAATGTAATCATCTAAAGGAACAATGAGTCCTGCTGATGCCCATTGAGCCTGAAGAATTGGGTTAAAGATAGCTAAGATATCCATTTGTTGACCTGCTGCTAATTTGATGGGTGTCGTTGTTTCGTATTCTTCATCTTTATCCAGAATCTCAACATCAACATTTTTGTATTTGTCCATTGTCTGCATTTCTTCAATTGCTCTTACAAAAGACTGGTTGTTCAAGAAATTATGTAGGTTCATCACTATCTTTTTCCTACCACCATCTTCTGTCTGAGAACCACTACTCTGACCATTATTGCTACCTGCATCCCCTTCGTTTGAAGAACCACCATTGTTATCATTTTTTGTGCCACAACCAGCAATGACACTGACTGTTAATAATAGAATCATTAAAACTGATAGTAACTTTTTAGATATTTTCATGAAACCGTCTCCTTTCAATGTAACCATTTTTAAGTACATATAGAACACTACCTATACTGCATGCCATTATATTAAATTACTCTTTCATTCCTGATTGGGCAACCCCTTCAATAAAATATTTTTGAGCAATTAAATATACAATAATAACTGGAATCAGTGCCAGTGTTGCACCAGCCATTTGTAAAGCAAAGTTGGTGGAGTATTGTGCTTTAAATGAAGCTATACCAACACTTAATACTTGTTTTGTGGAATCTGTTAAGTAAATAAGAGGACCCAAATAATCATTCCAACTCCATATAAAAGCTAAAATCCCAAGAGCTATTAAGGACGATTTTGCAAGAGGTAACGCAATTTTTAAATAGATCTTCGTATTTGTACATCCATCAATACGTGCTGCCTCAATCAGTTCATCGGGCAGTGACATAAACGATTGTCGCATATAGAATATGCCAAATCCATTAAACATGACCCATGGCAAAATGACTGCCCAATGGTTATTAATGAGATCCAACTCCCGATACAACATAAATTGTGGAATGATTCTAACTTGAACTGGAATCATCAATGTGGCAATGTAGAAGAAGAATATATACTTCTTCCCTGTAAAATTGATTTTTGCAAAAGCGAACCCAGCCATGGAGCAAACCACAACCGTACCAACTACATTGAATAATGTAATTTTAATGGTATTCGTGTACCACTGTAAGTAAGGAAAATCGTTAAATGCTTTTTCATAATTAAGGCTTGTAAAAGCTTTTGGAATCCATTCAATGGGAAAATTAAACACATCCCCTTCAAATTTTAGAGATGATGAAATCATCCATATAACAGGTGCTATCATGATCACTGAGCCTAGTGTTAATAAGACTGTCAGTGATATCTTTATTATTTTACGCTTTTTTGTCATAGATATCATGGTTATTCCCTTCATATTAATAATTCACCCACTTTTTCTGTCCTATCCATTGGATTCCCGTAATGATTAAGATAATGATAAAAAAGACGATAGCAACAGCAGAACCATAACCTAGATTATACCTTTCAAAAGCTTCTCTAAAGATATGGAAAACCATTGTCATGGTGGCAGTACCTGGTCCACCGTCAGTCATCACTTTGACTTCAGGGAATATTTGAAAAGAACCAATGACACTAGTAATGGTCAAAAAGAAAGTAATCGGCGATATTAAGGGCAATGTGATGCTAAAAAACTTCCTAACAGCACCTGCTCCATCAATCGATGCTGCTTCATAATAACTTTTAGAAATGTTTTGTAGTCCAGCAAGAAATAGGATAATACAATAACCAAGATTTCGCCACACCCAAAACAAAACAACCGTGGGTAACGCCCAATCTATACTTCCTGTCCATCCAGGTGGGTGAGCAATACCGATAGCTTTTAGGAAACCATTTACCGGCCCCATTTCGGGATGAAACAGTGCTGAAAAAACAACAGCAGCTGCTGTAATTGTTGTGACATAGGGCATAAAATAAGCCACCCTTAACATGCCCCGTCCATATATTTTTTGATTTAATAGTGTTGAGATTAACAAGGCACTTACGATTAGTAAGGGAACTGCTAATAACGTCAGCTTAAAATTATTAATGATTCCAGCTTGAAAATACTCATTTTCAAATACCTTATCATAATTTTTAAACCCTATGAAGGTTGAGCCACTAGCTCCTTTAAACATATCCCAATCCATGAGGCTTAAATAGATGGAATAAAACATGGGGTATATCATAAAGGTTAAGAAACCTATAATTGTAGGTAATATAAACAGATATCCAGATATATTATCCTTTGCTTTTTTTGTTAAGAACCGCTTATGTTTCATGTGATTTATCGCACCTTTCCGTTTGATAACCACATTATACTTGTTTCATCTCTTGAATGATTTAGATTATTTTTTAGTGAATTGTCACTTTTTTTATATATAAAAAAGAGCAAAAGAATGCACCTTATTCAATTTCTAAGCGCATCCTTAACATCAGGTATAATTTTTTTATTATTTTTATACAAATTTGTTTATGCCTTTTTATTCTTTATTTCTATATTCACTGGGTGCAACACCAATTTTTTGCTTAAAAGAACGGCTAAAATAATGCACATTATCATATCCCACTGACTCGGCAATGGCGGTTACGGGCTCATTGGTTTCTTTTAGCAAGTCCTTGGCACGATTAATTCTTAGTTTGATGATATAATCTTTCATGGTATAACCTGTTGTTTTCTTAAACAGCATACTCAGATAACTGCTTGTTACACCAATGTCTTCAGCTAATGCTTTGAAACTAAAATCTTCTTTATAATGAATTTTAATATATGTTTTTGCTTGATCAATAATATAATTACCTTCTGACTTGGTCATGATGGTATGCAACCGTTTTTTAAGCTCTGTTAAAAATTCGATAACACTTAACTTGCTTCTTAACTCATTAAGCTGTAAATATTGGGATTCATCACTTTCCCAAAAGGTTTGTTTATCAAGACCAAGTTTATCCATATGAATATTCACCATGGTCACAATGGTTGACGTGAAATAACGGATATGGTTAAGTTCGACAATCCGTGATTCTGATATTGCTGCTATCATACCATCCAGTACCTGTGTCAATGTATGCATTTCATTTTTGTCAATGGCATGTTGAAAGTCATAGATACATGACTCATAGATTTCAAAATTAACCATTTTACGATTATTCATCACATCTGAATAACTGAGTACAGTGGTTTCCCCCTCAGGAATAGCCAACTTCATGGTTTGACATACTTGTAAGTAAGCTAAAGGTATATCTTCTACTTTCACATGCCTATCACTGACATATATAACAACTTTTTGGTTAAAATACTGCTTCATTAAGTATCGAAGTTTATGAATAAGCCTTTCCAGCAAACACTTGATTTTCATCTCTGAATAGGTATTCATGTTGTAGATCACGCTGATTTCATCATGTCCTGTCCACGTACCATATGCATTTTCCACATCACCCAGTAATTCATCAATGATTTGTAACACATTCTGATTACACTTATTCACATTATTCTTCACCTTAAAAGCTAAAACATAGGTAGGTGCATTGTTTAATACGATTTTATTTTGTTCCATGACATGAAAGAGTGAATCATCAACGGTCTTGTGTCCATAGAGCAATTCTTTTACAAATTCCCGTCTCTTTTCACTCTGTGATTTTCTATCCTTATGAGCTGTTTTTACAATTGTGTGTTTTGTCCTATAGTGTTCTTTAAATCTTTCAATCACACTTAAAATATAGTCCTTACTTAGTTCCATCTTTAACATGTAATCCATGGCTCCATATTTGAGAGCTCTTCTCACATATTCAAAATCATTATAGGAACTCAAGATAATAAATTCACAGGACAGCCCCTTTTCTTTTGCCCCACGAACCAACTCAATACCATCCATGATAGGCATTTTGATATCTGTAATCACTAAATCCACTGGGTTATCCTGAATGAACGCTAAGGCTTCATGACCATCATCAAATGTATCCATTAATACAAAGCCTTCTTCTTCCCAATTAATAATATTCGTTATGCCCACGCGACTTAACACTTCATCATCAACAATAATTAGATTATACATATTATCACCTATTCTTAGAGAATTAATCTTTTAACTTTACTCCATTGTTCTTAATGGGTATCTTGATGGTCACTGTTGTTTTTAGCCCAAGTTCACTATTGATTACAAGTCCATAAGACTCACCGTATAGGAGCTTCAATCGATCATTTACATTGTTAACACCAATGTTGTTCAAACGTTTATTGGTTGCGGTTGTATTACTCTGCATGATTTGGCTAATGGTTTTTTCGTCCATGCCTACCCCATCATCCATCACTTCAATGTATAGGTCATGATCCATGGTATACGTTTTAACTTCAATTAAACCTAATGCCTTTTTGGGACCTATACCATGAAATATTGCATTCTCAACAATGGGTTGAAGAATGTATTTCGGTACGACAATGTTATAATGTTCATCTTCTATATTGTATTCAATATCAAACTTACCTCGATACCTTACTTGTTGAATGGTACAGTAGGCATCAATGATTTCTATCTCTTTTTTCAAATTAACAAATTGATCTTGAATATGACTGGTATTGTGAAGAAGGGTCCATAAGGAGTCAATCACATCAACAATATTATCGGCTTCTTGAAGGGTTGCTAACCATCTTAGCGTATTTAAGGAGTTGTACATAAAATGAGGATTAATTTGGGCTTGTAGTGCTTGATATTCTGCATCTTTAATGGCTTTTTCATCTTCAATTCTTCTTTGAAGATATGTCTTAATATCCCTTGTCATTTCATTAAAACTATCTGTTAATTCACCAATTTCATCTTGACTAGTAGTGTGAATCTGAATGTCCAGATTGCCATTACGCACTTCTTTCATACCATTGGTTAAGCGTTTTATGGGCTTTACAAGCTCTCTTGTGATGATAAACACAAAAAACATCTCTAAAATAATACTGACGATGGCCGTTATAATGGTTACACGTACCGTTAGCTCACTATCTTTGGAAATATAGTCTCTAGGCGTTTCACTGATGAGTTTCCATTGAAAGTTTTTTAACCCTCTTTCGGTGTATACACCATCAAGCGGATTCATTTGAAAGATCATGCCTTTAATATAATTGTCATTACTGTACATAATTTTATTGTTATGGTCAATCAAGTACAATTTAGTATGCTGATTTAACTTTTCGTTCACAAACAAGTCTGCAAAAAAACTTTCATTCATTTCAAAGTAAATCCACCCAATATTCTCACCTAAATTGTTATACATTTTTTGAGCAAATTTCATCACATAAGCATTCTCATTTAACCGATAATAGGTTCTTTCTACACCTAAAAACTTTAGTTTATTATCTTTAAAATCCTCACCATAAATACGTTCCTCAACCTTATTGTCTTCATCAAATTCCGTTCCAAAACCATATTGATAGACTTCTCCATTAATGCCTTTCATATAAACCGCTTGAATGGTGCGAAATAGATTATACGTACTCATGGACGCTATGGTATTGGATACATTATGGTCATCATTTAAGATGTCTTCGGGTTTTGCAAAACGGTAATTTGTTTGTATTCTTTTAATCACAACGGAATTACTGGTTATGGCATTAATGGAGCTGATAAGCTGTTCCACTTCTTTATCCACTGTTCTCACGACAAAATTAAGGCTTTCTTCATTCATCTTTTTATAATTCTTAACCAAGATGATGTTGGTCAAATAAGATATGGTTAATGTTATACCTATGGATACAATCACAAATAATGCAAAAAATAACACAAAGTATTTATACTGAAGTTTCATAGTCACCCGCCTTAATCATGTGTCTTTACTAAAATTTTAATCCATATTCAAAGACACGTCCATTAATTCTTTTTTTATATTTTTATAATTTTTTTTTATATTTCATCCATAATAGGAGTTATTCCTAACTACACGGAATGTTATTCCTAACTTTACTTACCATTTTTAGAATGTTATACTTAATCTTAAATACACCTAAGGAGAGTATTATGAATAAAATAGCTTTTTGTTTATCAGGCGTTCTCGTGCTTATATGTATCTTTTATATCCTGCTAATTTTTACAATCGGTGCCTTACCGCCATTATATGGAAATGCTTTTTTTGTTCCATCGGAAGGCAATTTTAGCATTCCTTTCTGGATATCCATGTTCGGTATAGTGGCTGGCTTAATATTATGTAAAGTTTTTTATAATAAGGATAAGCAATAGGGTTCATATAACGATTCTAACTTATACATAATAAAAAACTTTCTAATAAGCAATTTGCTTACTAGAAAGTTTTATTTGTTATACGGTACTTAAATCCCATTGTTCATGAATTTTCGGCACATCATTGATTAAACGTTTTGTATAGTCTGCTTGTGAGTGTAAAATAACGTCATCTGCACTGCCTTTTTCTACGAGAAACCCATGTTCCATAATGTACACACTATCGGATACATAGTAGGCTAAGCCAATATCATGGGTAATGAAGACAATGGTCATATCAATTTCATCTCTTAATTTCATTAGCATATCAAGAATTGTAGCCCTTGAACATGCATCAATCATGGACGTGGGCTCATCTGCAACGAGTATCTGAGGTTTTAGAATAAAAATTCTTGCAATCATCAGCCTTTGCATCTGCCCCCCTGAAAGCTCAAATGGATATTTCTGAGTGAGTTCTTGAAATTTCAGATTCACAAACCC